>NZ_MKJW01000065.1:0-1237 GCF_001942375.1 Kocuria sp. CNJ-770 | reverse complement strand
CCCGGTACGTCGACGCGAGGGCGGGCATCGACTTCCTGAACGAGTCGGGCCCGTCGTACGCCGGGTTGAACCAGTCCTTGAGGTCGTAGTTCGCGATGAGCGTCTCCGACCGGTCCATCCGACCACCGGGCCGGACGGCCTTGGCGAACTCCCAGTCGTCGTTCGTCGCCATCACGTCGCTGAGCTTCTTCAAGAAGGCCGTCTTGCTGAGAGCCGAGCCCGACGGGTTCGTCTTCTTCCACCATGCCGCGAACAGGTCGTAGAGGAACGCGACCGGCAGCAGGTCCCAGACGAACACATCGCCGAACTCCTCCCAGAACGCCAGCGCCGGGTCGTTCTCGACCATCACCTCGGCCTTGAGATCCAGCACCGCCTGCGGTTCGCGGACGCGCTCGTAGTTCATCGTCAGCACGCGGTGCACGACGTACTCGAGCACCTCCTGGCGGCCCAGGTAGTCCTTCTTGATCTCAGGACGCTCGCCCTCGGTGAAGTTACAGAGCATTGGCACGAACAGCCAGCGACGGAACATCGAATACGTCCCGTCCTTGAAGCGAGGCAGTTCGTTGAGCGGCTCGAAGACCAGCCCGCGGAACAGGTACGTGATCGGATCCTTGAACTTCGCGTTGATCGGGAACGTGTCGCCGGTCGCCACGCTCTTGAGTACCGAGAGGTCCTTGTAATAAGCACCCACCTCGTTCTCGTCGCCGAGCACCGCCACGGCGCCGATCATCTGCGACGTGTGATATTCCTTCTCGAAATCGGAGATCGACAGGTTCGGCGCGTACGCCGGCCCGCCGCAGAGGTTGCTCAGCAGCCGGCTGAGCGTCCCCTTGCCGTTCCGGCCCTTTCCGTAGGGCGCGACGATCCTGCCCCCCAGCACGGACGGCCGGAAGAGGCCCCCGACGACTTCCCAGAGCATCTCGACGAGGTCCTTGTCCCCGTCCACCGTGAGGCTCCGCATCCACGACTCGGGGTCCCAGACCTCACCATCGCTCATGGTGATCTTCGGCAGCGGGGCGTCCGGCACCCACCTGACCGGGAAGCGGCGGACGAACGGGCGATCGGGTGAGTGCAGAAGCAGCTCCTTGGTCCTCCAGTCCAAGACGCCATTCTCGAACGGCATCAGATGCTCCTCCGCGCACTCCGTGACCCACTCCGCTCCCGTGCGCAGCCTGTTCCTCACCTCAACCACGCCCCTGCTGTCGACCGTAGGCTCGAGGTAGTGGACGAGTCGCGT
>NZ_MKJW01000064.1:0-1247 GCF_001942375.1 Kocuria sp. CNJ-770 | reverse complement strand
CCGGCCGTGCCGGCGCGGATCGCCCCGTGCGCACGGCCCCGGCGGTGCACGTCGCGGCCACGGCGGTCGCCGCCGAGCGGCGCCCGCCGAGCGCCGCCCGCGCATGGTCCCTGCGGGGTCTTGCCCCGACAGGTGAACAGTGCTTCACTTGTCGGAGCAGGGAGGGGAGTATCCCACCAGCGCACCGTCGTCACTACGGCCCCGGGAGGGGTCCGGCGGGCGGGCCCGGACCGGGCCGGGAGAGACCTCCGATCGGATCGATCGGAAGGTGCTGTGATGGACGTCCCGTTCTGGATCTGGGCCGCGGTGCTCGGCTTCATCGTGCTGATGCTGGCCGTGGACCTGTTCGCCCACCGGCACGCCCACGTGATCGGGGTGCGGGAAGCGGCCCTGTGGTCAGGGGTGTGGGTTGCCTTCGGCGTCGGCTTCGGAGCTCTCGTCTGGTGGGGATGGGGGGCGGAGTTCGGCCAGCAGTACTTCGCCGGCTACCTCATCGAGAAGTCCCTGGCGGTGGACAACGTGTTCGTCTGGGCGATCATCTTCAGCTACTTCGCGGTGCCGCGGCAGTTCCAGCACCGGGTGCTGTTCCTGGGGGTGCTCGGGGCGCTGGTGTTCCGCGGGATCTTCATCGCCGCCGGGGCGGTGCTGATCCAGAACTTCTCCTGGATCCTCTACGTCTTCGCCGCGTTCCTGCTCTACACCGGGTGGCGGATGATCCGCCAGCGCGACCAGCACCTGGAGCCGGACCAGTCCGCCGTCCTGCGCCTGTTCCGCCGCTTCGCGCCGATGACCGACACCTACCACGGGCAGAAGCTGCTGGTCCGCCGCGGCGGGGTGCTGCTGGCCACCCCGCTGCTGGCGGTGCTGGTGCTGATCGAGGTCACCGACGTCGTCTTCGCGGTGGACTCGATCCCGGCGATCTTCGCGGTGACCGAGGAGGTGTTCCTGGTCTTCACGGCCAACGCCTTCGCGATCCTGGGGCTGCGGGCGATGTACTTCCTGCTGGCGGACCTGATCCACCGCTTCGTGTACCTGAAGGTCGGCCTGGCCCTGGTGCTGGTCTGGGTGGGGCTCAAGATGCTGCTGAAGATCGACATCGTCTACATCCCCACCAGCATCTCCTTGGCGGTGGTCGCCACGATCCTCACCGTCTCGATCGCCGCCAGCCTGCGCGCCACCCGCGGCCAGGGCCGCCGCGCCCTTCCCGCCCCGCCCGTCCCGCCCTTCCGCACCGCCTCGGAGGAGGA
>NZ_MKJW01000063.1:0-1251 GCF_001942375.1 Kocuria sp. CNJ-770 | reverse complement strand
GGGAACGGATCTGCTCGGACAAGGCCCGAGCCCGAAGCCGCGCCAAGGTGGAAGCGGAATCACACAGTGTGGCTGACCACTGGGTGAAGGGTGTGATCAGGTTCAGGTGGCCCGTCATCGCGGGCGTGGTCGCGCTGCTGGGCGTGATGGCGATCCCCGCGGCCGACATGAACCTGGGGATCCCTTCCGGGGCGACCGCGAACCAGGACACCGCCGCCCGGCAGAGCTACGAGGCGGTCTCCCAAGGCTTTGGTGAAGGATTCAACGGCCCGCTGCTGGTCACCGCAGAACCCACCGACACCGCAGGCGGCGTCACGCCCGAGCTGACCGCGAAACTGATCGGGGAGTTCCAGGACCGGGACGACATCGTGCTGGCCGCCCCCGTGGGCGTCAACGAGGCCGGAGATCTGGCGGTGTTCAGCGTCATTCCCACCTCCGGCCCCAGCGACGAGGCCACCAGGGACCTGGTGAAGTCCCTGCGCGAGCCCGACAACGCGATCGCCCAGAACAATCAGGTGCAGCTGGGCGTGACCGGGTTCACCGCCATCGGCATCGACATGTCCGACAAGCTCGCCAGCGTCCTTCCGCTCTACCTCGGCATCATCATCGTCCTGTCCGTGCTGATCCTGCTGCTGGTCTTCCGCTCGGTGATCGTTCCGATCAAGGCCACGGCCGGGTTCCTGCTCAGCATCCTGGCCACCTTCGGAGCCACCACCGCCGTCTTCCAGTGGGGCTGGCTCAGCGGCCTCTTCGGGGTCGACACCGGCGGTCCGCTGATGAGCTTCATGCCGATCATGGTGACCGGCATCCTCTACGGACTCGCCATGGACTACGAGGTCTTCCTGGTCTCCTCGATGCGCGAGGCCCACATCCACGGCCAGGAAGCCCGGCAGAGCGTCGTCCACGGCTTCGACCAGGCCAGCCGGGTCGTCGTCGCAGCCGCCATCATCATGATCTCGGTGTTCTCCGGCTTCATCTTCAGCCACGACGTCATGATCAAGCAGATCGGCTTCGCCCTCGCCGTCGGTATCCTCATCGACGCCTTCATCGTCCGGCTGACCCTCGTCCCGGCCCTCATGGCCGTCTTCGGCGAACGAGCATGGTGGTTGCCCCGCTGGCTCGATCGCCTGCTGCCGGACCTCGACATCGAGGGCGACAAGCTGCTGGCCATGCTCAACCAGCAGCCCGAGGCCACCGATCGAGACAAGATCGAGGTCCGCACCTGAGGGAACGGAAACATCCCGAGCCCAA
>NZ_MKJW01000062.1:0-1264 GCF_001942375.1 Kocuria sp. CNJ-770 | reverse complement strand
CGAATCGGATTGTGATTGTTCCGTAATAGACCTGTTATTGTGCACGGTGTGCCGGTTGCTGATC
Organism: Kocuria sp. CNJ-770; assembly: GCF_001942375.1. Taxonomy (NCBI): domain Bacteria; kingdom Bacillati; phylum Actinomycetota; class Actinomycetes; order Micrococcales; family Micrococcaceae; genus Kocuria; species Kocuria sp. CNJ-770. The sequence continues at coordinate 1,200 of NZ_MKJW01000062.1, read as the reverse complement.
CGCTCGGCATCCCCGTGGCACATCGCCGAGTTCTGCCGGTGCCCGGGGTTCCTGAAGAGAAATCGCTTGGCAGAAGCGGGGAAACCATTTCCGGTCCCGGTGTGCCGGGGCCTTGGGGTTAAGTCGTTCAGAGCGCGTGCGTCCTGAACGGCCGGGTGTCTCCCACCCGAACCCGACAGCTCACCTCGTAGGCAAAGGGAGGAACCCACCCATGTCGCTTTTCAAGCAGAACACTGCCCGCCACCGCGCCGGGACCACCTCGCGCGCCGGGCGCACCACCGCCATCGCCGCCGCTGCTGGTGTGGCCGTGATGGGCTCCATCGCCCCGGCCCAGGCCTACGCCGAGATCCCCGCCGCCTCCGGGTCCTCCTATGCGGCTCCGGCCGCAGGGATGGCCAATCTGGCCTCTTACACCACCCAGGCCCCGGTCACCGCGCAGCCCGCCGACCAGGCCCCGGCCCCGCAGCAGGGCGCCGCCACCTCGAGCGTGAGCCCGCAGTCCACCGCCATCACCGAGATCGCCCCGGCCGCCGGCGGCATCGTGGGCACGGCCATGCAGGGCGTGGGCACCGGCTACGTCTGGGGCGGGACCTCTTTCGGGGCCTGGGACTGCTCCGGGTTCACCGGGTGGGTCTACGCCCAGAACGGCATTGACCTGCCCCGCACCAGTTTCCAGCAGATCGCCGCCGCCACCCCGACTTCCACCCCGCAGCCTGGGGACCTGGTGTCTCAGAACGGTGGCAACCACATCGGCATCTACATCGGTGGCGGCAAGATGGTCTCGGCGCTGAACCCGACCCAGGGCACCTTCGTCCACTCCGTCAACGCCATGCCCCTCGACGGGTACTACACCTACCGCTGAGCCGGACTCGCTGCTGCGGTGGCGGCCGGTCGTTGCCGGACCATCCATCGAGTGTGGAGTGCCCCGACAGGATCCTCGCCGGTGAACCTTCGGGGCACTCCGCGCCTGGATGCAGTCTTGAACAGTCGCGACGATCCTGCCGCCCTGCGCTCGGCAGGGAATCTGTGCGCGGATGTCGACCTTGCTGTACGGCCCCGGAAAGTACGCATGGCCTTGCCTCACCTCCCGCTGGATACGGGCAGCACTCTTCCCGCCCGGCAGGGGCATTGGAGCGACGGCCGCCCGGGGTGCGGTGATGGCTCGGGGGACGGGGATGTCGCAGTGGCGGACGGCACCCC
>NZ_MKJW01000061.1:0-1275 GCF_001942375.1 Kocuria sp. CNJ-770 | reverse complement strand
GGCAGGCCGAGCCGGCTCCCGGGCCGGACCGGCGGTGGCCGGGGAACTCCCGGGCGCCCCGGACGTCCGGGAGCTGCCAGGCTGCTCGGCGGGGGACTCGGCACGGCGCTCCGCCGGGGGAGCGGCCGGTGTCCCGGTCGCACTCCCGGCCCCGGTCCCTGTCTCTGCCGTGGTCCTTGTCTCCGTCGAGGACTCGGTCCCTGTCGAGGACTCGGTCCCTGTGGAGGACTCGGTCCCGGTCTGTGTCGAGGTCCCTGGCCCTGCCGGCGGCGCGGCCGGGGTCGTGGCCGCGGGTGAGGTGCCGGGCGCGCCGCTCTGCGGGATGGCGGCCACGGACCAGCTGTGCACGGGCTCGTCGGCCCACGCGGGATCCGTCCACTCCGCGGGTGCGTCCGTGGCGGGCCGGCCGTGTGCCTGCCACGCGTCCTGCCCGCCCCGGGGCCCGTCCGGGGACGACGGTTCCTCGGCGGAGCCGGTGCCGGTGCCGGACGCGGTGCCGGGTCCGGCGGTGCTGCTCCGCGGGGCCTCCGCGTCCCGGGACATGGGCGGTCGCTGCTCCACCGCCCGACCCGCGGATCCGGCGGGGCGCCGGTCGGCGCCGCCGCGGGCGGTCGGGCCGGTCGGCGACGCGGGCGAGGCGGGGCGCTGCGTCTCGGTGCGGGGCTCGCCCCGCTGCCCGGACGGGCGGGGCGTCGGCTCCGGGCCGCGCGGGCGCTTCCCCCGCCGCCCCGGCCGTGCCCGCCGCCCGGGGGGACGGCCTCGGCCCGGCAGTCGATTCCGAGGACCTGCTGCACGGCCTGGCGCAGGTCGTCCTCGAAGCGCGGGAAGTTCATGAGGTCGCCCTCGGCGTCGAACATGATGCGCAGCACCTTGCCGTCGAAGGACTGCGGCGTGCCGCGCTGGACGGTGAACCACGCGACCCGGCGGATGTCCGCGAGGGCGTTGACGATCTCCGGCCAGGAGGCGCGCAGCAGCTCGATCTCGCTGCCGCCCGGCGCGAGCGGCGTCCCCGCGGCGGCCCCGGGCTCCGCCGGCGCGGCGGCACGGTCGTCCTCCTGGGACGGTGCCGCCGCAGGCTGCCGGTCCTCGGGCCGCCGACCGCTCTCCGGGCCCCGGGGCGCGGACGGCCGGTGTGCTCGCCCGCGTCCGGCTCCGCCTGTTCCGGTGCGGCCGCGTCCGGTTCGGCAGCGCTGGGTGCGGCCGCGCTGCGGTCCGGCCGCGGCGGGCCGCGCCCGGCGCGGACGGCTCGGCGCCGGCCGGGGCCGCCGTGCTTTC
>NZ_MKJW01000060.1:0-1348 GCF_001942375.1 Kocuria sp. CNJ-770 | reverse complement strand
CTGATCCGAAAGGAGACGGCCGTGTCAGAGTCCACGACCGAGATGACAGGCATGATGATCGATCCCGTGACGGGAGAGATCATCGATCAGAAGGACCTAGCCGAGCGGCTGCTTGCCCAGGCGAAGGAGCAGGGCGTGAGCCTGGTCGGGCCCGGCGGGCTGCTGAACCAGCTGACGAAGAACGTGCTGGAAACCGCCCTGGAAGCCGAGCTGACCGAGCACCTGGGTCACGACCACGGGCAGACTCCGATCGCGGCCAACATGCGCAACGGCACGAGGGCGAAGACCGTGCTGACCGAGATCGGCCCGGTCGAGATCGAGGTGCCCCGGGACCGGGACGGGTCCTTCGAGCCGGTGATCGTGCCCAAGCGCAAGCGGCGTCTGGACGGGATCGACCAGATCGTCCTCTCGCTGTCGGCCCGCGGGCTGACGACCGGTGAGATCGCGGCGCACTTCGAGGAGGTCTACGGGGCGAAGGTCTCCAAGGACACCATCAGCCGGATTACCGAGAAGGTCGCCGGTGAGCTGGCCGAGTGGTCTTCGCGTCCGCTGGACCCGCTCTATCCGGTGCTCTTCGTCGATGCGATCGTGGTGAAGGTCCGCGACGGGCAGGTGCGCAACACGCCGTTCTACGTCGTCATGGGCGTGACCGTGCACGGGGAACGCGACATCCTCGGGATCTGGGCCGGCGACGGCGCCGAAGGCGCCCGGTTCTGGCTGCAGGTCTTCTCCGAGCTGAAGAACCGGGGCGTCGAGGACGTGCTCATGGCCGTCTGCGACGGGCTCAAGGGCCTGCCGGAGGCGATCAGCACCACCTGGACGCAGACGGTGGTTCAGCAGTGCATCGTGCACCTGATCCGCAACTCCTTCCGCTACGCCGGCCGCCAGCACCGTGACGGGATCGTCAAGGCGCTCAAACCGGTCTACACCGCGCCTTCAGAACAAGCGGCAAAGGACCGGTTCACCGAGTTCACGGCCGAGTGGGGCCAGCGGTATCCGGCGATCGTGCAGCTGTGGGAGTCCTCCTGGGCGGAGTTCGTGCCCTTCCTGGAGTACGACGTCGAGATCCGCCGGGTGATCTGCACGACGAACGCGATCGAGTCGATCAACGCCCGCTACCGGAGGGCCGTGCGGGCGCGCGGGCACTTCCCGAACGAGGCTGCTGCGCTGAAGTGCCTCTACCTCGTCACCAGGTCTCTTGATCCGACCGGCGGCGGTAGAGCACGCTGGGTGATGAGGTGGAAGCCGGCGCTGAACGCGTTCGCGATCACCTTCGCCGGACGGTTTGCGAGAACCGCTCACTGATGAAAACCGCCGGGCCCCACACACCGTTTATCGGACAGTCCCG
>NZ_MKJW01000059.1:0-1378 GCF_001942375.1 Kocuria sp. CNJ-770 | reverse complement strand
GGCTTGGCGCCCAGCTCGGCGGCCACCGCGTCCACCTGCTCCACGATCCCGATGTTGTGCTGGAGGTTCTCCCCGGCGAAGCGGGGGTTGTTGCGGCGGAAGTCGTCCTCGTCCAGCTGCTCGATGGAGCGGATGGTGCCGGTGAGGAAGCCTCGTCCCAGCGGGGAGTACGGTACGAAACCGATGCCCAGTTCCCGCACCGTGGGCAGGATCTCCTGTTCCGGGTCCCGGGACCACAGGGAGTACTCGGTCTGTAGCGCGGTCACCGGGTGCACCGCGTGTGCCCGGCGGATCGTGGCCGGGGCCGCTTCGGAGAGCCCGATGTGACGGATTTTGCCCTCCTGGACCAGCTCAGCCAACGCGCCCATGGTCTCCTCGATGGGTGTGTCCGGGTCCATGCGGTGCTGGTATCCCAACATTCACCCGTAACATTGGATTCATGACGAGTCGCGTAGCCGCCTACATGCGGATCTCCCAGGACCGCACGGGCGACGGATGGGCCATCGACACCCAGCGCCGCAAGATCGGCGACCTGGCCAAGCTGAGGGGCTGGCGGGTCGTCGCCGAGTACGAGGACTCCTCCGTCTCGGCCTCCAAGCCACGTGGTGCCGGCACGGACTGGGCGAGGATGCTCAAGGACGCCGACGCCGGGCGGTTCGACATCGTGGTCGCCGTCGACATCGACCGGCTTCTGCGCAGCACCAAGGATCTGAACACGCTGATCGACCATGGGCTGCAGGTCGTCACGGTCGACGGCGAGATCGACCTCGCCACGGCCGATGGAGAGTTCCGGGCGACGATGCTGGCCGGCATCGCGCGCTTCGAGGCCAGGCGCAAGGCCGAGCGGACGATCCGTTCGAACGAACGCCGTCGCGCCGAGGGGATGCCGGTGCTCTCGGGCTGGACGCCGTTCGGCTACACGAAGGACGGGGCGCAGATCCCGGAGCAGGCCGAGGCCATCCAGCGGGCGTTCGCAGACTTCACCGCGAGCAGGCCCAAGTCGATCCGCGGCATCGCCGAGGATCTGAACGCGGCGGGGTTCGTCACCTCGAGAGGCAGGCCGTGGTCGACGTACGCGGCCCGGTACCTGCTGAACAACTCGCTGTACGCGGGGTTCATCAGGTACAACGCCACGGGTGAGCTGTTCCCGGTCGCCGAGGGTAATCGGTGGCAGCCGATCATCTCCGAGGCACTGTGGCGCCGCTCAGCGGCCAAGCTGCGCGACAACAAGGCGAAGGTCGACCGTCGCGGCAATCAGCCGCGCTACCTGCTCTCGGGGGTCGCACGGTGCGGTCGGTGCGGGGCGGCGATGGTCGCTGGCCAGAACGAGCACCGGGTGCCGAACTACAGGTGCGGGCAGAACTTCCATGTGAGCCGG
>NZ_MKJW01000058.1:0-1442 GCF_001942375.1 Kocuria sp. CNJ-770 | reverse complement strand
CCCGTTGTCACTCATCATCGAGTTGAGCTCGGTGAGCGGTGCCACGTCGAGGACGTACACGTTCTGCGGCTTACCGGTGTCCAGGCCCAGATCCCCGTAGTAGGAGGACAGGATCAGGCGGGGGTTGGCCAGACCCGGATCGCCCGAGCGCGGCATCCCGTCCGGGCCGGTGACCGCGGTGGGCAGCAGCAACCCGGTGAAGCCCAGCTGGTCGGGGCGCGCGTCGGGGACCTTGAGGGTCAGGTTGGAGGTGTAGACCCCATCGACCGGGATCGTCACCACCGGGCCCTCGAACGCCACCTCCCCGTTGCCGTCGGTCACCCGGATCACCGGGGCGTAGCCGTTGCCCACCAGGTAGGACTTCACCCCGTCGACGTTGACCGGTGCATTGACTTTCAACGTCTCCTGCCGCGGGGCCGCACCGGGGGCGTCCTCGATGGTGACCTCGGCGGTGAAGTCGATCGGGGCCCCGTAGTTCCGAGGGTTGGTGGTGTCGCGGTAGAACTCGGAGGAGAAGTCGTCCAGGCGCAACGAGAAAGGGGGCAGCCAATCGGGGTTGTAATTGGTGCCCGGGGTGAAGGAGTCATAGCCGATCAGGGTGTTCACGAAGGACTCGTCCTCCACCAAGATTTTCTGCCCCTTGTAGCCGAACAAAGAGCCCACGGCCACGGAGATCAGCACCCCCAGCAGGGCCAGGTGGAAGACGACGTTGCCGACCTCCTTCCACATCCCCCGCTCGGCGGCCACCGACGGGGCGGCCGTGCCGGTCTCGCGTACGGCCACCCGATAGCCGCGCCTTTTGAGCAGCCGGGCGGCCTCAGCCACGACCTCGTCCGGGGCCGGTGCCGCCGCGCTGTCGCACCCGCCCAGGGTCAGGGACCGGTGTTCGGGCAGCCGCTCCAGCCGACGTGGGGTGCGCGGAGGCTCGGCCCGCCACGCCCGCCAGTGCTTGCCCGCCCGCGGGAGCACGCAGCCCACCAGGGAGACGAACAGCAGGATGTAGATCGCGGAGAACCACGCCGAGGAGAAAACATCGAAAAGCTGCAACCGGTCCAGCCACGGTCCCAGGGTCGGGTTGTTGTCGATGTAGTCGCTCACCCGAGCGGGGTCCTGGATGCGCTGGGGGAAGATCGACCCGGGCACAGCCGCGACGGCCAGCAGCAGCAGCAGGAACAGGGCGGTATTCATCTTCGTCAGCTGGGTCCAGGCCCACCGGGCCATGCCCACTGGTCCCAGAACCGGAACCTCGACATCGCCGGGACCCTGGCCGGACCCGCCGGAGGGAGCACTCCGGGCATTTCTGCTGGTGGTGTCCTCGGGAGTGTTCTCGGCGTCGCCGGTGGCGCTCACGGTGACCTCTTCGTCCCCGGGGCGGGGACCGGGTGGAGTGCCGGTGCTCATGCCGTCTCAGCCGCCACGTCGGCCAGGAGCGTTTCGAGGAT
>NZ_MKJW01000057.1:0-1549 GCF_001942375.1 Kocuria sp. CNJ-770 | reverse complement strand
CCCGTTGTCACGGAACGCAAAGCGCCAATCACCGTCCTGCCAGATGAGATCTGCGCTGTTGGTGATATACGCCTTTTCGGTCCCGTCATCCACCGCTGCTACGACCTCGACCGTGGCCTTGTCACCCGTGTAGGAGAGAAGTCGAAAACCTGCAATCTGCATCGGAACGGTAGATGCGCTGCCCTCTGCAATGCGCTGCTGGATGCGCCCACTGTTGATGTCCTTACCAGGCCCCTCCAAAATCAGGGCTTCGCTCGTATCCAGCAGAAGTTGGGGGTCATTGCTGGAAGTCAACATATTCGTGACGCTTAGAAGTGCTCCCTCGGGAGTGTGTGAGTAGCAAGACCGGACTCCGGTCTCAGGGTCTACCTTGCCGGGACCGTGCTTTTCGGAAGAGGGAGCGTAGAGCGCACCGAGAGCCTCCCACTCCACGTTGTCAGGGGCCTTGGTGAGGGTGGTGCCGCCGGTGGCGTCCAGGCCGCATGCAGATTCCTCGCTCGTAGTGACTTCAGTGGTGGCGATCGGTGTTGGCAGGGACTGCGCTTGTTCCTCCCCGTCGGGCCACAGCCACAGGACGAGTCCCAGCACGATCAGCAGCACAACGAGGACGGCTGAGATGAGGAAGCGGGGGGTTCTCCACCATGTGTTGTTGTCGTCTGTCTCGAAGTGATCCGTCACCTGCTGCTCCTTCTGGGTGGGGGGTAGTAGTCCTGTGGCTGTGGAGGGGTTATCCGCCGGAGATGAAGGAAAGGATCGAGGCGCCGCCAGAGATCAGGGCCACGGCAAGCACGATCTTGATGATCCCGGAGACCTCTTCGGTGGTCTCACCGCGGCGGGCGTCGAAGGCCATCTTTCCGCCGACCACCAGAAGGCCCAGCACAGCGATGCCCAGGGCAATCCACTTGCCCACTCCGACCATGCGGTTCCAGGTTTCACCAATGCCGGGAGGGGACAGCGGGTCCGAGTCGGGCAGGGCGGCGGGCAGAGCCAGCACGGTGTCGGAGGCTGCCAGTACGAGGTCAATCATTGGGGGGTCCTCTCGGGATTGATTTCTTCGACTGCCTCAGCCAGGGCGGTGAGGACTTTTCTCGGCTCACGGGCCAGGGACTCCCAGTCCACGGTCCCGGTGAGCCGGAGCTCTTCGATCCAGGGCACTACCCAGGTCCGCGGTACTCCGCCGGAGACCACCCGGGTTGCTGCGGCCAGGGGCTTCGGGTTTTTCCCGGAGCATCGGCCATCAGTACGAGACCCTGGAGCTCCACATCGGGGTGGGTTCCGGAGGCCCAGTCGCGGGCGGCGCGGCTGGCCGCGTCGAGTCCCCGCCGGTTCTGACGGGCCACGAGAAAGATCGCGGCAGGGGCTTCCTGGCCTGCGTCGGCCGAGCGCATCGGCCATCGATGCTGGCAAACGGTGCCGCCGAGCAGTTCGGCCAGCACGGATTCTCCGGCCCCGCCATGAGCTCCCAACCAGAACACCCCATGGGTGTTGGTGAGGAAACGTCCTAAGCGGCCCTCGGACTCAGAGGGACCGACCATGCCCTGCTGGGGGC
>NZ_MKJW01000056.1:0-1584 GCF_001942375.1 Kocuria sp. CNJ-770 | reverse complement strand
CCTGGTTTGCGTGGAGGACCTCAGCCGTCCTCGAGTCGACGCAAGATGTTCGCCAACAGAATCACGGCATCCGCGGTGATGCCGGTCGTGGTCCGGTCGGCCTTCGGTGAGTGCTTCATCTTGTGGGCGAGAGCCGATGCCTTCTTGGTCAGCCCCCGCAGCTCCTCATTGGACTTGCCGGGCAGACGGTGGTCGATGTACGCGCCGATGCGGATGTCGGTCTTGTCGACCGGAGGCTCTGAGAGTCCCGGTGGGCAGTGCACCTCAGGGTCGTAGACGTGGGCGCTGAGCGCCTCGAGGACGCCGACGCAACGGTTGCCCACGTCCTGGGACTGGTGTGCGATCAGGTGTCAGCTGGGGTTAGGCCGCCAGGCTGACGGTCGGGTTCATGATGGTCTCGTACTCGATGGGGGTCAATCGGCCCAGGCGGGCCTGTCGGCGTCGTCGGTGGTAGGTCCTCTCGATCCAGGTGATGATCGCGATCCGCAGCTCTTCTCGAGTCCGCCATCGCTTGCGGTCTAGGACGTTCTTCTGGAGTAGCGCGAAGAAGGATTCCATCGCGGCGTTGTCCCCGGCGGCACCGACTTTCCCCATCGATCCGATGAGGTGATGGCGGTTCAGGGCGTGCACGAAGCTTCGCGCTCGAAACTGGGATCCGCGGTCCGAATGCACGATGCAACCGGCGGCGTCGCCACGCCGTGAAGCAGCGTTGTTCAGGGCGTTCACCGCGAGGCGGGCCTTCATCCGGTCGCTGATGGAGTAGCCGACAATCCGGCCGGAGAATGCGTCCTTGATCGCGCAGAGGTAGAGCTTGCCCTCGTCGGTCCAGTGCTCGGTGATGTCAGTCAGCCACAGCTCGTTGACATCGTCGGCGGTGAAGTCGCGTTTGACCAGGTCGTCGTGCACGGGCGGGCCCGGGCGCTTGCCGTTCTTGCCGCGCTTCTTGCCGAAAACGGACCACCACTGGTTGTCTCGGCAGATCCGCCACGCAGTCCGCTCGCACATCACTTCGCCCGCTTCAGCGGCTTCGCCGACGAGGAACCGGTAGCCGAACTCGGGATCCTCACGGTGCGCGTCGAACAGAGCATTGGCGCGATAGGCCTCGACCAGCTCGGACTCGGTGAACTGCTGTTTTCGCCAGCGGTAGTAAGGCTGGCGAGAGAGCTTCAGGACCCGCAAGGACACCGCGACAGAGATCCCATCGGCAGCGAGCTCACTCACGAGCGGGTAGAGCCTTTTCCCGGCAGGTTCGCCTGCGACAGGTAGGCGGCCGCGCGGCGCAGGACCTCGTTCTCCTGCTCCAGCAGCCGGTTCCGGCGACGCAGATCCCGCAGCTCGGAGGATTCCTCACGGGTCTTACCGGGCCGGGCACCGTCCTCGACATCGGCCTGGCGCATCCAGTTCGTCAGACAGGATTCGGAGATGCCGAAGTCCTTCGCGATCACCGCGAGCTTCTGGCCAGGTTCACGGTCCTCGCGACGCGCACGACGTCGTCACGGAACTCCTGGGGATAGGGAGCGGGCATGGTCCACATCCTTCCCTGCAACGCTCCACAGCGCCACAGATCATGTGACACCTATACGC
>NZ_MKJW01000055.1:0-71024 GCF_001942375.1 Kocuria sp. CNJ-770 | reverse complement strand
CCCGTCCCGGCAGGACCGCACCGTCGCCCTCCTGCCCATGGCCCCCTCCGACATGCTCCCGGCCCTGAACAACGGGGTGATCGGCGGCTACGTGGTGGCCGACCCGTTCAACGCGGCCGCCGAGGCGAAGGAGGTGGGGACCATCCACCGGTTCCTCGGCGACGTCTGGCACGACCACGCGTGCTGCGTGACCATGATGCGCGGCGAGCTCATCCGCCACCGCCCGGCGCAGGCCCAGGGATTCATGGACGCCCTCGTCCGGGCGCAGGCCTGGGCCCGGGACAACCGCCCCGAGACCGCGGCGCTGCTGTCCGCCGGCTACCTCCCCCAGCCCCGGCCCGTGATCCAGCAGGCCCTGACCTACTCCGCCGCCGCGCACCAGGACGCTCTGCACCACCCCGCGTGGAGCGGCGAGCGCCTGGACTTCCGCCCGTATCCGTACGCCAGCTTCACCGAGGAGCTGGTGCGGGCCATGCAGGAGACCGTCGTCGACGCCCCGGCAGGGTTCCTCGACGGGCTGGACCCGGCCGCCGCCCACCGCGAACTCGTCGAGGACACGCTCGTGACCCGCAGCATCGAGAAGGCCGGCGGGCTGAGCGTCTTCGGCCTGACCGGCACGACCCGCACCGAGGAGATCGCCCCATGAGCGCCCCGCACCGGACCCCGCAGGACGCCGCGGACTTCCCCACCGACCTCGACGGCGCCGCCCGGACGGACCCGTCCCGCACCGGCCCGCCCCGCTCCGGACCGGCCCGTTCCGCTGCGGCGCGGCCCGCCCCGCGCCCGCGGTCCCGCTGGGCCGGCCCGGCCTGGGGGCTCTTCGGGGTGCTGGTCACGGTCGCCGTGTGGTGGGCCTTCACGCACGCCGCGGCGGGCGCCAGCACGATGATCGCCGCGTTCCGGCCCGAGCGGATGCCCGGCGCCGTGGCCTCGCTGTTCGAGCGGGGCGTGGTCGTCCAGGACGGCCTGACCAGTCTGTGGCGCCTGCTGTGCGGGCTCGGCGTGGCCACCGGGCTCGGCGTGCCCCTGGGCCTGCTCATCGGCTCCTACCGCCGCTTCCGGTGGACCAGCGCCCCGGTGGTGCAGTTCCTGCGCATGGTCTCCCCGCTGTCCTGGGCGCCGGTGGCCGTGGCGCTGCTCGGGGTCGGCAACGCGCCCGTCATCTTCCTGGTGGCCGCCGCCGCGGTCTGGCCGATCACCATGAACACGGCCGCGGGCGTCGCGGCCCTGGACCCGCTGCACCTGCGGGTCGCCGAGACGCTCGGGGCCACCCCCGCCGAGCGGCTGCGCACCGTGGTGCTCCCGAGCATCCGCCCGTTCGTCATGACCGGCGTGCGGCTGGCCTGGGGATCTCGTGGGTGGTCATCGTCCCGGCCGAGATGCTGGGGGTCAGCAGCGGCCTGGGCTACGAGATCCTCAACGCCCGCGACCGGCTGGCCTACGACGAGATGCTCGTGGTGATCCTCGTCATCGGTCTGCTGGGCATGGCCCTGGACGGGCTCGCGCAGTGGTTGCTGCGCGAGCCGCGTCCGCGCCGCTGAGCGCCGGCGGGCGGATCAGCGGGCCCGGAAGCGGGCCCGCTTGTGCGAGCCGTCGCAGAAGGGCTTGATGGAGGAGGCTCCGCACCGGCACAGCGCCACGGTGGCCCGCCCGGGGTCGATGGGGCGGTCGTCCCCGTCCAGCAGCTCGTAGCCGCCGCGCACGAGCAGCGGGCCGTCCGGGCACACGGTGATCGACACCGGCTCGGTGGGTCCGCCGGGCCCGGGGTCCAGGACCGGCTCGTGGTCCTCGGCGGGGCGCTCCGCGCTCACCGCACCAGCTCCGCAGCACCGGACCGGGAGGACTCCGCCGGGGCCGGGCGCAGCGCGGACTCCCCCGCCTCCCAGCGGGCCAGCGCCTGACGGGCGGCGAGCGCGTCCAGGTGCAGCACGCAGCGGGCGCCGAAGAAGACGTCCGCCGCGACGGCAGGGTCCTCGACCACGAGCCCCCCGGCCATGTCCCGGGCGGCGATCTGCTCGTGGGCGGCGTCGGCCTCGACGTGCTCGTCGTAGAACGCGGCCGCGGCCGGCAGGCCCAGGCGGTGGAAGCCGCGCGCCAGGAACTTGGAGGGCACCGACGAGGTCATCTCGTACATCGCCAGGTGCCCCACCACCGCCCCGCGCAGCCGGCGGTGCAGGCCGAACATGCTGACGGTGTTCACACCGGCGAGCCACTCCGCGGGCACCCGGTCCACGGCGCTGCCGTAGGAGTCGTCGAGGCCGGCCTCGCGCATCCCGGCCGCGAACAGGGCCGCGTGCATCCGGGCGGCGTTGCCGCCCCCGTACTCGTCGATCTGGATCTCGATCAGGCCGGCCTTCGCCCGCCCGCTCAGCCGCGGGATCCCCCAGGTGTGCGGGTCGCCCTCCATGAGCTGGTAGACGGACTTCAGCTGCAGGAACTCCCGTGCCTGCCCGGCGTCCGCCCGGCCGGAGAGGTGGCGTGCCAGGCTCGGGCCGTCGTCGTCGGCGGCCATGGCGAACAGCGCGTCCGCGACCGACTGCGGGGTGTCCGGCACGGTGTCGGCGGGCAGCTCCGCGCGCAGCTGCGCCTCGAGCGCGTCCGAGAGGATCCCCCGCGTGCGCAGCAGCTCGGGGTCGCTCTCCCAACGGTCGTCGACCTCGTCGATCCCCTGGTAGTGCAGGGCGTGCAGGAGGAACAGGCCGAGCTGGACGTCGTCGTCGGCGAGGACGCTGCCTGCGCGGGACACGGCGGCGCGGGCGGCGTCCGGCAGCGCCGCGGCCCGGGACTCCGCCGCCGGGGTGCCGGGTGCCTCCCGGAACGCCGCGAGGAGGTCCTCGCCCAGCGGGCCTCGTGGCTGTGGCTGACGCATGTGTCGACTCCTGTTCGTCCGGTGGGGTGAACCGGCCACCATCATAGTTTCCATCACCGTGCTGATCATATGGAGGGCGTCCGACACGTGCCGTGCCCCGGGGCGCCGGGCAGCACCGCCCAGGGCATCGCCCGGGCACCGAGTACAGTGGTGGGGGCCCGGCTCCGGGCTGCACCCCGCCGTCGAGGAGACCCGCATGAGTTCCCCCGTGCCCGGACAGACCACCGCCGCCGCCCGTCTCGGACTGGGCTGGCGCCTGCACGGCGACGGCCGCACCGTCACCGCCGGGGAGGTCGTCACCCCCCGCGAACGGCTCACCTGGCCCCGGACCGTCACCATCGGCGCGCAGCACGTGGTGGCCATGTTCGGCGCCACCTTCCTGGTGCCGCTGATCACCGGGTTCCCGCCCTCCACGACGCTCTTCTTCTCCGGAGTGGGCACGATCCTCTTCCTGGTGATCACGGCGGGACGGGTGCCCTCCTACCTGGGGTCCTCCTTCGCGTTCATCGCCCCGATCAGCGCCTCGACCAACCAGTACGGCCCCGGCGGCGCGCTCGGCGGCGTCCTGATGGCCGGTGCGGCGCTGTTCCTGATCGGTCTCGTGGTGCAGTTCGCGGGCACGTCCTGGCTCCAGCGGCTCATGCCGCCCCTGGTCACCGGCACCATCGTGGCGCTCATCGGCTTCAACCTGGCCCCCTCCGCCAAGGAGAACTTCATGGCCGCCCCCGTCACCGCGCTCGTGACGCTGGCCTCCATCGTCCTCATCTCGGTGCTCTTCCGCGGCCTGCCCGGACGCCTGTCGATCCTGCTCGGCGTGTGCCTCGGCTACGTCACCGCGGTGCTGCGCGGGGAGGTGGACTTCTCCGTGCTCGGCGCCGTGTGGCGGGAGCAGGGCCTCTTCGGGCTGCCCCCGTTCCAGGCCCCCGAGTTCCACCTGCCCCTCATGGGCCTGTTCATCCCGGTGATCCTGGTCCTGGTGGCGGAGAACATCGGGCACGTGAAGTCGGTGGCCCTGATGACCGGCGACGACCTCGATCCCTGGATCGGACGGGCCATCATGTCCGACGGGCTGGCCACCGTGATCGCCGGCTCGGGCGGCGGCTCCGGGACCACGACCTACGCCGAGAACATCGGCGTCATGGCCGCCACGCGCGTCTACTCGACGGCGGCCTACTGGGTGGCGGCCCTCGTGGCGATCCTGCTGAGCGTCTTCCCCGTGTTCGGTGCCGCCGTGGCCACGGTCCCTGCCGGCGTCCTCGGCGGGGCGGCCACGGTGCTGTACGGGATGATCGGCATGCTGGGTGTGCGGATCTGGGTGCAGAACCGTGTGGACTTCTCCAACCCGGTCAACCTCACCACCGCCGCGGTCGCCATGATCATCGGCATCGCGGACTACACGTGGGAGGCCTTCGGCCTGCAGTTCGCGGGGATCGCCCTGGGCACCGCCGCCACGCTCGTGGTCTACCACCTCATGGCGGCCCTGGCCCGCGGACGCGGCACGGTGGGCAGCGATCCGCTCGCCCCGGACACCACGCGCATGCCCTCCCCGCTGGGCTGAGCGACCGGCGTCCGCCTACCCGTCGGTAGAAGAAATATGCGCGCCAGTGGCCGGATATTTTGGTGACGTCCGTCACCTCTCCCCTAGCGTGGCGTGCGGGGGCCGAGCAGCCGGCCACGCACGACCGCTGCGGGGAGAGAAAACACATGCACCACAAACTGTCCGTTCTCGTCCAGGTCGACCTGGACGGCAGGCACGTCCGGCTCGTCGTCACCGGGTGCGTCACCGAGGTCAACCACCGGGCCCTGTGCCCGCTGGTCCGGCGCGCCCGCACCCTGGTGCCGGGGATCGCGGTGGTCGTGGACGCCTCCTCCGCCCACCACATCGAGCCCGCCGCCGTGGACCTGCTGCGCTGGGCCGCTGAGCACGACGACGCCGTGCAGGGCACCCCGCACGTGGAGTTCGTGCTGCCCGACGAGCTGCCCGCCCACGGCGCCGTCACCCGGCTCGCCACCTGGACGCCCGCCCGCCGTGGCCGGGACGCCCCCGAGCCCGTGGGGCCGCGGCACCCCGCACGGCGCCGCACCGCGCCCCGGGCCCGGCTCGCCGGCTGACCCGGGGCCGTCCCGCCCGGTCCCGTCCGTTGGAGGAGAAGCCCGTGAGCACGATCCGCCGCGCCCTGACGGCCCACCCCGCCGCGCCGGAGCTCCCCCGCCAGGAGCGCTCGGAGGATTCCGAGTGCCTCGAGGCGTGCGTCGAGACGGCCCAGGTGCGCCTGATCGCCGCCGACGCCTGCGTGGAGGAGGAGGCCGTCGCGGAGCTGCTGGCGCGCAGGAGCTGACGTGGACGCGCCCCAGGTGTTCCGGTTCGAGGAGCTCGGGATGTCGGTCGTCGCCCGGGTGAGCGGCAAGAACGCCTCCCTCGGGGAGAGGGTGCGGGAGCCGACTACCCGGGGGCCGCGTGCCGGGAGGCTTCGCGACCTCCTCCGGCGCCTACCGGGCCCACGTCACGGCCAACGGGATCGGCCCGCCCCTGCGGGAGCGGCTCGAGGAGCGCGACACGGGCCGAAGGTCCGCATGGTGGGCGAGAGCCCCGCCGACGTGGTCCTGGCCGAACAGTCCACCGAACGGTGCGACGGCTTGTCCATCGGCTCCGACGACCTCACGCAGCTCGTCCTGGGCGTGGACCGGGACGCCGGGGCCCTGCGCGCGCTGTTCGACGAGCGCGACGAGGCCGTGACCCGGATGATCAGCGAGGCGATCCGCAAGGCCCACGCCGCCGGCATCCCGATCGGCATCTGCGGTCAGGGGCCCGGCAACCACCCGGACTTCGCGGAGTTCCTGGTGCGTGAGGGCATCGACTCGGTCTCCCTGAACCCGGACAGCTTCCTCCGGACCGTCCGGCGCATCGCCGAGACGGAGCAGCGGATCGGCCACGAACCCGCGAGGGAGCGCAGGAGGACCATGGAGTCATGACGCTCTCCGTCGGCTCGCGCCCGGACACCGACGTCGACCCGGACCGCGCCGGCCGGTGGCTGGCGTTCCCGCGGCGCTATCCGCTGGTGGCCGTGACCCTGGCCGTGCTCGCCGTTGTCCTGGGACTGCTGGCCGCCGGGCAGCCGGTGCCGGCCCAGTGGCTGGGTTCGGGCTGGGCGCTGGCCGTGGCCGCCCGGGTGGCGTGGGGCATGGTCGAGGACGTCCTCGCCGGGCACTGGGGTGTGGACCTGCTGGCCGTCACCGCGATCGGCTCCACCGTGGTGGTCGGGGAGTACCTGGCGTCCCTCGTGGTCGTCCTCATGCTCACCGGCGGGCAGGCCCTGGAGGACTACGCCGCGAACCGGGCCCGGAGGGAGCTCAACGCGCTGCTCGAGCGCGCCCCGGTCCTCGCCCACCGGATGCGCCCGGACGGGTCCGTCCAGGACGTCCCGGTCGAGGAGGTCCGCCCCGGGGACGAGCTGATGGTCCGCCCCGCCGAGGTCGTGCCCGTGGACGGGGAGCTGGTCGGCGCGGACGCCGACTTCGACGAGTCCTCCATCACCGGGGAGAGCCTGCCCGTGACCCGCCGCGTCGGGGAGCCGGTGCTCTCCGGCGCGCTCAACGAGCAGCGGGCCGTGATGCTGCGGGCCACCGCGACCGTGGCCGACAGCCAGTACTCCCGGATCGTGGCGATGGTGCGCGAGGCCGCCGCGTCCCGCGCACCGGTGGTGCGCCTGGCCGACCGCTACGCCGTGCCCTTCACCGCGTTCGCCTTCCTGGTGGCCGGTCTGGCCTGGTGGTACCACCGGGACCCGGTGGTCTTCGCCGAGGTCCTCGTGGTGGCCACCCCCTGCCCGCTGCTGATCGCGGCTCCCGTGGCGTTCCTGGGAGGCATGAGCCGGGCCGCCCGCAACGGCGTCATCATCAAGGACGCCGGCACCCTGGAGCGGCTCGCGACGGTGCGCACCGCCGCATTCGACAAGACCGGCACCATCACCTACGGCCGCCCGGAGCTGCTGGCCGTGCACGCCCGTCCTCCGTTCCGCCCGGACGAGCTGCTGCTCCTGGCGGCCTCGGCCGAGCAGTACTCCTCCCACGTGCTCGCGTCCTCCGTCCGGGAGGCCGCGCTCGCCCGGGGGCTGGTCCCGGTCCCGGCCGAGGACGCCCACGAGGAGGCCACCCACGGGGTCACCGCCACCGTGGCCGGGCGCCGGGTGGTGGTCGGCAAGCCGGCCCACGTGGCCCGCTCCGCCCCGGACGTGGTGGAGCGGGCGCTGGGCCCCGGTGAGCTGGCCGTCTACGCGGCCGTGGACGGCCGCTTCGCCGGCACCCTGGTGATGAGCGACCAGGTGCGCGAGGACGCCGCCGCCACGATGGCCGACCTCGCCCGGCTCGGGGTGCGGGAGATCCTCGTGCTCAGCGGTGACGCCCGCGCCACCGTGGAGCACGTCGCCGCGGCGCTGGGCATTCCCCGGGTGCTGGCCGAGTGCCTGCCCGAGGACAAGGTCCGCGCCGTGCGTGACGCCCCGGGACGGCCGGTGCTGATGGTCGGCGACGGCGTCAACGACGCCCCCGTGCTCGCCGCCGCCGACGTCGGCGTCGCGATGGGCGCCCGGGGCGCCACGGCCGCCAGCGAGTCCGCCGACGTCGTGGTCCTCACCGAGGACCTCGCCCGGACGGCCGGCGCCGTACGGATCGGCCGGCGCACGGTGCAGGTGGCGCTGCAGAGCATCTGGCTGGGCATCGCCCTGTCCGTGGTGCTCATGCTCGTGGCCGCCACCGGGGCGATCCCGGCGATCGCCGGGGCCCTCAGCCAGGAGGTCGTGGACCTCCTGGCCATCCTCAACGCCCTGCGCGCCCTGGGCGGACCGCGCCGCGAGCGCGGGCTCCCCGCCCGGTGACGGCCGCCCGTCCGATGCCGGGGGCAGGGGGCAGGGACGTCCGTCAGTGCGTGACGACCAGCACGGGGCAGCCGGCGTGGGCCACGCAGGCGCGGGAGACCGAGCCGAGGCCCGCGCCGGGCATCCCGCCGTGTCCGCGGCGGCCGAGCACGAGCAGCGCGGCGTCCCGGCTCTCCTCGACCAGCCGGGCCGCCGGCCGGCCGTGGACCAGGCGTGCGCCGAACCGTTCGGGCAGCTCCGCCCCGAACGTGTCGGCGACCGCGGACCGCAGCCGCTCCTCGGTCCCCGCGGGCGGACGGCCGGGGTCCACGGCCTGCCAGCCCTCGTAGATCCGCGGTCCCTCCCAGCACATGACCGCGACGAGCGGAACGCCCAGCCCGCGCGCGATCCGCGCTCCCGCGCGGAGGGCCTCCCGCGAGGCGTCGGAGCCGTCGACGCCGACGAGGACCTCTCGTCCCGTTCCTGTCACCACAGCCGTCCTCCTCCGTTCCGGTGCCACTGGTCTCAGAAGCCGGAGGGCTCGGTCTCCAGCTCGGGCTCCTCCGGCGGCGGCTCGTGGCCCAGCGGGCGCAGCGCGGAGGTCTCCTCGAACCAGAGCAGGGCGTCGTAGCGCTCCCCCATGCGGGTGGGAACGTAGTTGCCGGCCTCGCGCCACGGGTGGTACACCACCCCGATGGCCCGGTGGCCGAACCGCCCCGACAGCCAGGTCCCGGAGCGGTCCCGGCCGAACACGAGGGCCGCCGGCCCGCCGAGGGCCCGGTGCAGGAGGTCCTCGGCGGAGCCGGAGCGGGCCTCGGGCACGGCCACGACCTCCTCGGCCGCTCCCCAGGACTCCGCCGCGACCACGGTCCCGCTCCAGCCCGCCATGCCGACGAGCACCACCTCGGGGGCGCTGTGCCGCTCGCGCAGCAGCTGTCCCACGTTGACCAGCCCGGCGTCGAACATGTCCGTGGCCCGGGCGTCCCCCACGTGCGAGTTGTGCTCCCACACGAGACCCTTGGCGCCGGGGCCATGGTGCCGGGAGAGCAGCTCCGCCGTGTCCGCCATGTGCTCGTCGCGCACGTTCCAGGACTGCCGGTCGCCGCGGACCATGGTGCGGTAGTAGCGCTCGGCGTCGGTGGCGACCATGGCGTTGAGCGCGGCGTCGAACGCGGCGGGGTCGTCCTCCAGCCGGCCGAGCGTGCGCCGACGGACCTCCGCCAGGAGGGCGACGACGTCGGCCTCGCAGCTCTCGGGCACGATCCGGGTGCTCCACGCGTACTCGTGCGGGTCCTCGTGGAACGGGACGAAGCACTGCCACGCCTGCAGGGCGGCCGGCAGGGCCTCGGGCTCGTTGGCCTCGAGCCAGGTGATGATCTCCCGCAGCGAGTCCCACAGCGAGTAGACGTCCAGCCCGTAGAAGCCCACCTGCTCCGCCTCCGGCCGGCGCGCGTTCTCCTCCCGCAGCCAGTCGAGGAACTCGGCGACCTCCTCGTTCGCCCACATCCAGCGGGGCCAGCGGCCGAAGCCGGCCAGGACCCCGCGGGCGTCCCGGTCCTGCTCGGCCTGTCCGCGCACCCACCGGTTCAGCCGCCAGCAGTCGGGCCAGTCGCCCTCCACCCCGACCCAGGTGAAGCCGTGCTCCTCGATGAGCCGGCGGCTGAGCAGCGCCCGCCACCGGTAGTACTCGTGGGTGCCGTGCGAGGCCTCCCCCACGGCCACGAACCGGGCCCCGGCGCAGCGCTCGACGAGCAGGTCGAGGTCCGGGGCGCCCGCCAGCGGAGCGGCCAGGGAACGGATCTCGGCGAGGACCCCGGCGGCCCGGGTCCGCTCGTGCGCGGCGGGGGTCACCGGAGGTCTCCGCCGGTGTGCTCCCGGACCGCTGCCAGGTGCCGGAGGAACCAGTCCCGGGCCAGCCCGGCGGCCTCGTCGAGCGTGCCGGGCTCCTCGAACAGGTGCCCGGCGCCCTCCACGACGGCCAGCCGGGTGGGGCACTGCATCGACTCCTGCGCCCAGCGGTTCAGGCCCAGCACCTCGACGTCCCGGCTGCCGACGATCAGCAGGGTGGGCGCCTGCACGCGGCGCAGCCGCTCCCCCGCGAGATCGGGGCGGCCGCCGCGGGAGACGACGGCCGCGACCGGCGTCCCGGGCTCGGCCGCCGCCCACAGGGCGGCACCGGCCCCGGTGCTCGCCCCGAACCAGCCGACCGGTGAGGCGGCGGAGCCGGGCTGCTCCCGCAGCCAGGCGGTGGCCAGGAGCAGCCGGCGGGCGAGCAGCTCGATGTCGAAGACGTTGGCGCGCTCGGCCTCCTCCTCGTCGGAGAGCAGGTCGAGCAGCAGGGTGCCCAGGCCGGCCCGCTGCAGCACGGAGGCCACGTACTGGTTCCGCGGACTGTGCCGGCCGCTGCCGCTGCCGTGGGCGAAGACCACCACCCCGGCGCCGGGAGCCGGCAGGTGCAGGTGGGCCTCGAGCCGCGTCGAGCCGGCCGGGATGCGCACGTCGGCGTCGACGGGATCCCCGGGCGCGTCGGCGCTGCGCGCGGGGGGCAGCTGCGCCTCGTGCCGGCGGCGGGCGGCGTCCAGCAGGGCGACCACCTCGTCGTCCTCCGTCGCGGAGAAGTCGCGGTAGTGGTGGCCCACGGCCGCGAAGTAGGGCGGGGTGGCCAGGCAGATCACCTCGTCGGCCTCGGTCACCCGGCCGAGCGCCTCCTCCGGAGCGACCGGCACCGCGAGCACCACCCGCCCGGCGCCCAGCTGGCGGGCTATCCGGCAGGCCACGCGCGCGGTGGAGCCGGTGGCGATGCCGTCGTCGACGACGAGGGCGGTCCGGCCCGTGAGGTCGATCCGCTCCCGCCCCTCCCGGAACCGGGCGGTCCGGGCCTCGAGCACGGCGCGCTCCCGCTCCTCGATCCGCTCCAGCTGCGCGTCCGTCACGCCGAAGTACTGCAGGGTGCGCTCGTCGAGCACCCGGGCGCCCTCCTCGCCGATGGCGCCCATCGCCAGCTCCGGCTGGGAGGGGACACCCAGTTTGCGGACCACGATGACGTCGAGCGGGGCGTCGAGCATCCGGGCCACCTCATAGGCCACCGGCACTCCGCCGCGGGGCAGTCCCAGCACCACCACGTCCCGGCCGCGCAGGGGCATCAGCCGCCTGCCGAGCCGGTGTCCGGCGTCGGCCCTGTTCTCGAAGACCACCATGTCTTCCACCACCCCTCCGGCGGGCGCGTCCCGGCGCTGCCTCGTCCCGGTGCCGCCTGCACCGGGGATCGGACGCCGGAGCGGATGCTCCCAGCGTAGGCAGGGGCACAACGCGGTGGAAGACCCGCCCGCCAGGTGACGGACGTGGACATCGCCGCGGGTCGGGCCGATAATGCGAGCACCCGGGGCCGGCTACGGCCCGCACGAACCACCCCGCACGAACCAGCCCGCACGGCGGGAGGACGGAGCACACCGCATGGGCGACCGCACGCAGACCCGGACCATGGGAACGGTCTACGCGCTCTTCCTGGGGGCGCTGATCGCCCTCTTCGTGGGTCTCGGCGTCGGCACGGTCCACCCCGGGCCCCGGGAGCCGGAGGCGTCCCCGGAGCTCGTCGCCGCGCAGGAGGTCCGGGAGCTCACCGCGGAGGAGCAGCAGCAGTGGGCGGAGCACCTGGTCGAGCGTGAGGAGTGGGAGGAGCAGTCCATGCGGCACAGCCGGGACGTGGGCGTGGCCACCCTGGTCGTGGCCGTGGGGCTGCTCGGGCTCGGCCTGCTGGTCGAGCGGCGCGGGCCGGTGCTGGCCAACGGCATCCTGCTGGGCGGGCTGTTCACCCTGCTCCACAGCGTGGTGCGCAGCCTGATCTCCCAGGACACCCTCGTCACCTTCGGGGTGGTCACGGTGTCCCTGGTGCTGGTCCTGTTCCTCGGCTACCGCCGCTTCGTGGACCGGCCCTCCGGCTCCGTGGGGACGGCCGGCCCGGTGCGCGTGGTGGTCAGCCGCAACGGCAAGGACCCCTCCCACCGCTGAGCGCGCCGGGCGGGCCGGTCAGAGCGGCAGCGGGAGCTTCTCGCCGAGCACGGCCCGGACCGCGCCGGCGTCGACGTCCGCGACGGAGGCGTGCTCCCACACCGGGGCGTTGTCCTTGTCCACGAGCACCGCGCGCACGCCCTCCGCGAAGTCGGGCCGGGCGATCGTGTCCGCGGCCAGGCGCAGCTCCCGCTCCAGGCAGGAGCGCACACCGTCCTCGGCCGCGCCGCGCTCGAGCAGCTCGAAGGTGCGCACCAGCGAGGACGGGCTCATGCCCGTGAGGTCCTCGGGGGCTGCGGCGACGATCTCCTGCAGGGTCGGGGCCCCGTAGCGGTCCTCGATCTGCTCCCACCGGGCCACGACGGGCGAGGGCTCCGGCTCGCGCGCGAAGCGGGCGAGGGCGTCGGCGGGTCCCTCCTCCACCACGGCCGCCGCGAGGTCGGGGAAGTCCTCGTCGGCCACGAGGACGTCGGCCAGCCCGAGGGCCACGGCGTCCGCGCCGCTGATCCGCTGCCCGCCGAGGGCGAGCCAGCGCCCCACGGCGAGGCTGGGCTCCCCCCGGCGGTCCGGGCGGGAGACGCGCGGCAGGAACCAGGAGGCGCCGATGTCGGTGAAGAAGCCGATCTTCGTCTCCGGCATCGCCATGACGGTCGAGCCGCCGACCACCCGGTGGGATCCGTGCACGGAGATGCCCATGCCGCCGCCCATGCAGATGCCGTTCATGAGCGCCACATAGGGCTTGGGGTAGTCCGCGATCAGGCAGTCGAGGGCGTACTCCACGGCGAAGACCTGCGTCGCCGCCTCCAGCCGGCCCTCGCGGACGGCGTCCCGCACCTGCCGGATGTCACCGCCGGCGCACCAGGCCTTGGCGGAGGCCGAGGTGACCAGGACGTGGTGCACGGCGTCGTCGTCCTTCCACGCGTCCAGGGCGGCCTTCAGGTCGTGGTACATCTGCGCGGTGAGCGCGTTGAGCTGGCGGGGACGGTTGAGCACGAGGTGCCCGGTCCCGTTGCGGACCTGGGCGAGGACGTGCTGGTCGGTGTCCGCGGGCGGGGCGGCGGTGTGGGTCATGGCCCCACCCTGCCACGCGGCACCCGGGCGTGTCATGGCTCACACGCCCGACGGCGGCCACTGCCCCCGCTCGGCCAGCAGCTCGGCGAGGAGATCGGCGCGGTCGGTGACGATCCCGTCCACGCCCAGCTCCAGCAGCTCGGCCATCTCGGCGGTGTCGTTGATCGTCCACACGTGCACGTCGATGCCGTGCCGGTGGGCGAAGTCCAGGAAGCGGGGGGTGACGAGCTCGAGCTGGGCCCCGCCGCGGAGCCGGTGCCGCCGCGGGATCTGGACGGTGTCGAAGGGCGCGATCCACCGGGCGGCGGCCCGCCGGGCCAGACGCCAGCTCGGCCCGCCCAGCCAGGAGCACACGAGCAGCAGGCGCATCCCGCCCTGGCCGGAGGAGGTGGGCACGGGCCGCCCGGCGAGCTCGTGGAGCCGGCGCAGCGTGCGCCGGCGCCGGCTCTCGGAGAAGGACGTCACCCGCACCCGGTGCACGGCCCCCAGCGCGTGGAGCAGCGGGGGCAGGGCGGTCACCGACGCCTCGTCCTTGACGTCGATGTTGAGCTTGAGCTCCGGGAGCTCGGTGAGCAGGTCGGCGAGCCGCGGGATGCCGCCGGCCCCGGCCACCCGCCGGGACCGGATCTGCTCCCACGTGAGGCGGGAGACCTCCCCGGCGTCGCCGGTCACGCGGTCGAGCGTGCCGTCGTGGAAGGACAGGACCACGCCGTCGGCGGTCGTGTTGACGTCGGTCTCGATCCACTCGTAGCCGAGGTCGCGGGCCGCCCGGAAGGCGTCGAGGGTGTTCTCGGCGCCCTCGCGCGAGAAGCCGCGGTGGGCGAGGGCGGCGGGGATGTCGCGCCGGCGCGCTGGAGGGGTCACACCCCCATTGTTACCCCGTGGTAGCGGAATGTCCCGCCCGTGACGCGCCGGGTCGGCGGGCGTGCAGCAGCGCCTCGATCACCTGGGCCACCCCGTCCTCCGCGAAGGGCGGGGCCGTGCGGCCCACGGCCCGGGCGACGGCGGGGTGCCCGCTCGCCATCGCGTAGCCGTGGCCGGCCCAGGTCAGCATCTCGAGGTCGTTGGGCATGTCCCCGAAGGCCATGACCTCGTGCGGCAGGATCCCGCGCTCGGCCGCGTACTGCTCGAGGGTGCGGGCCTTCGTCAGCCCCCGCTGGCCCATCTCCACGAGCGGGGCGGCCGCGACCGAGTGCGTGACGGACAGCCGTCCGGCCACCAGGTCGGTGAGCGCCCGGTAGTACTCCTGCGGGTCGGCGGAGTCCAGCTTGGCGAGGAACTTCACGAGGCCCGTGCCGGCGGGCAGGCGCTCCCGCAGCGGGCCGACCCGCGGGGCGCCGATCTCCATGCGGTCGGTGCGGGCCCAGCCGTGGTCGGTGTAGACGCCGTCCAGGGTCTCGGCGGCGAACAGCGTGCCGGGATGGCGGGCGGCCACCTCCTCCATGACCGCGAAGGCCTCGGAGACCGGGAACAGGCTGGACTCCACCACGACGTCGGCGGTGAGGTCGTAGACCACCGCGCCGTTGGAGCAGATCACCACGCCCTGGTGCGCCAGCTGGTCGCGCAGCGGATCGAGCCAGCGCATGGGGCGGCCCGTCACGAACACCACGTGCAGACCCTCGTCCTGGGCGGCCCGGATCGCCTCGACGGTGCGGGGGCGGAACCGGAAGTCGTCGCCCAGGACGGTGCCGTCCAGGTCGCTGGCGATCAGCTTGACGGGTGCCGCGTCGCCGGGCACCTCCAGGGGCGGGGTCACGGGCGCGGGATCACGGCTCCTCGCGGCGCCGGCCCGGCCGCACGCGGGCCGGCGGAGGGTGCGCGGTCGGGCACGACGGCCTCCTGTCGGTCGGGCACGGACGGATCGGTTCGGTGCGGCTCAGGAGGAGGGCAGCTCGTCCGCGCGCGGCAGGTCGGCGCCGGCGCGCGAGACCGTGACGCCCGCCGCCGAGGCGGCGTAGCGCAGCAGCTCGCCCATCTGCTCCGCGTCGAGGTCGTCGAGCCGCTCGCGGGCCGGCGCCCCGGTGAAGCCGTGGTCGGTCAGCCAGGCCAGCAGCGCGGCCATGAACGAGTCGCCGGCACCCACGGTGTCCACCACCTCGGCAGGGGCGGCGGGCACCTGCGCCCCCCGCGGGCCGGTGGCGCGGGTGAGGGCCCAGGGCCCCAGGGGGCCGCGGGTGACGACGACGAGCTCCGCGCCGGCGCGGAGCCAGGCCGCGGCGCTCTCCTCGACGCTGCGGTGGGGGTAGAGCCACAGCAGGTCCTCGTCCGAGGCCTTCACGACGTCGGCGAGGGCCACGAGCTGCTCGGCTCGCGCCCGGGCCCGCGAGGAGTCGGGGATGATGGACGGCCGGCAGTTGGGGTCGTAGGAGACGAGCGCGGTGGCCTGGGCCAGCTCCACGGCGTGGCGCACCTTCGAGGCCCCGGGCTCGAGCATCGCGCCGATCGACCCGACGTGCAGCAGGGTGGTGTCCCGGAGCAGCTCGCCCAGCTGCTCGTCGCCGAGGTCCAGGGACCAGTCCAGCTGGAAGTCGTAGGTCGCGGCGCCGTCGTCGCCGATGACGGCCTCGGCCACGGAGGTCGGCCGGGCGTCGGCCTCGAACGGCAGGAGCACGCCGTTGTCCCGCAGGTGGGCCTCGACCTGGGCGCCGTACTCGTCCTCGCCGTAGCGGCCCAGGAACTGGACCCGGTGCCCGAGGCGGGCCAGGCCCACAGCCACGTTCATCGGGCTCCCCCCGGCGTGCGCGCGGGGCTCCTGTCCGCGCTTCGAGACCACGTCCACGAGCGCCTCACCGATCACCGTCAGCATGTCCTCACGGTAGCACCCGCGGCTCCCGCCGCACCGGCGTCCGGGGCCGTAACGCGGCCCCGTCCCGGCGCCGCGGTGCCCTTAGAATGGGCGGTGGCACCGTGCGCGACCCGCAGCGGCGCGCGCACCCGAGACCGCGCAACGAGGCGCGGCCTGTCACGGCCGGACACGATGACGTCCCCGGCCGAGGAAGAGAGTCATTCTTGAGCACTCCCGAAAGCTGGTCCGACCGCGAGGCCCTCGCCGAGCTCATGGTCCCCCTGGTCGGCCGCCTGCACCGCGAGAACAAGGTCGTGCCGACCGTCTACGGCCGTTCGCTGGTGCACAAGTCCGTCACCCAGATCCTCAAGGCGCACCGCTTCGCCCGCCGCATCGACGGCCAGGAGCTTCCGCTGGAGGACACCACCCGCCTGCTCGAGGTGATGTCCGGGCTCAACCTCGGCACCTGCGCGGTGGACCTCGGCAAGCTCAACCGGCTGGCCCGGGAGTCGGACCAGGACCTCGAGGCGTTCCTGCGCGAGGAGCTCGCCCCGGTGGTGGACCGCAAGGCGCAGAACCTCCCGGAGTCCCAGGACGTGGTCCTCTACGGGTTCGGCCGCATCGGCCGTCTGCTCGCCCGCATCCTGGTGAACCGCAACGACGGCACCGGGCTGAACCTGCGCGCCGTCGTGGTGCGCAAGAAGCCCGGCAACGACCTGGTCAAGCGCGCCTCGCTGCTGCGCCGGGACTCGGTGCACGGGAAGTTCGACGGGACGATCCACGTCGACGAGGAGAACGAGGTCATCACCGCCAACGGCGTGGCGATCAAGTTCATCTACGCGAACGACCCCTCCGAGATCGACTACACCGCCTACGGCATCGACAACGCGATCGTCGTGGACAACACGGGCGTGTGGCGCGACGAGGCGGGCCTGTCCAAGCACCTGCAGTCCAAGGGCGTCGCCAAGGTCCTGCTCACGGCCCCGGGCAAGGGCGAGCTGAAGAACATCGTGTGCGGCGTCAACGACGACATGATCACCCCGGAGGACACCATCCTCTCCGCCGCGTCCTGCACCACCAACGCGATCACCCCGGTGGTCAAGGTCGTCAACGACAGGTACGGCATCGCCCAGGGCCACGTCGAGACGGTGCACTCCTACACGAACGACCAGAACCTCATCGACAACTGGCACAAGGGCGACCGCCGCGGCCGCTCCGCCGCGCTGAACATGGTCATCACCGAGACCGGCGCCGCCAAGGCCGTGGCCAAGGCCCTGCCGGAGATGGCCGGGAAGCTGACCGGCAACGCGATCCGCGTGCCCACCCCGGACGTCTCCATGGCCATCCTGAACCTCCAGCTCGAGGAGGCACCGGAGTCGGAGGCCGCCGTCAACCGGTACCTGCGGGACATCTCGCTGAACTCGTCCCTGCGCAAGCAGATCGACTACACCGACTCCCCGGAGGTCGTCTCCACCGACTTCGTCGGCTCCCGCCGGGCGGGCGTCGTGGACGGCCTGGCCACGATCGTCAACGGCAGCTCGCTGGTGCTCTACGTCTGGTACGACAACGAGTTCGGCTACTCCTGCCAGGTGGTGCGGGTGCTCGCCCGGATGGCCGACATCGCCATGCCGCAGTTCCCGGCCGAGCGGGTCGCGGTGGGCGCGCTGTCGGGCTGATGCGCTCCCGGGCGGTGCCCGCGAGGAGGGGCCGTGCCACCCGGGCACGGCCCCTCCTCGCGTCTGCGGGACCCGCCCCGGGCGGTGACCGGGGCATGGCCCAGCCACGGACCGGGGCCCGGCTCAGCCGGTGAAGAAGGCCCCGGCGACGGCGCCGAGGGCCGCGACGTCGTCCACGTGGCACAACTCCCGGGCCGAGTGCATGGACAGCAGGCCGATCCCGACGTCGATCGTGCGGATGCCCAGCCGAGCGGCCGTGAGGGGCCCGATCGTGGATCCGCAGGGCACCCGGTTGTTCGAGACGAACTCCTGGTAGCCGACCCCGGCGCGCCCGCAGGCCTCGGCCCAGATCCCGGCGCCCACGGCGTCCGTGGCGTAGCGCTGGTCGGCGTTGATCTTCAGCAGCGGACCCGCCCCGGGGACGGGCCGGTTCACCGGGTCGTGGTGGCCCTGGTAGTTGGGGTGCACCAGGTGCCCGGCGTCGGCGGACAGGCACACGGACCCGGCCAGCGCCCGGCGGTGCTCGGCCGCGGTGCGCCCCAGCCCGTCGGCGACGCGCACCAGCACGTCCTCCAGGAACGGTCCGGCGGCCCCGGAGCGGGTGCCGGAGCCGATCTCCTCGTGGTCGAAGGCGGCGAGCACCGCGATGTGGCGCCCGGCCTCGACGGCCCCGGCCTCGCGGAGCAGGGCGCTGAGCCCGGCGTGCACGGAGGAGAGGTTGTCCAGCCGCCCGGAGGCGAGCAGGGTCCCGCCGTGCCCGAACACGGCGGGCGGCTGGGCGTCCGCCAGCACCACGTCGTAGCCGAGGACCCGCGCCGGGTCCACGGGCCCGCCCGCGGCGTGCTCGGCCAGCAGCGCCAGGACGTCGGCGTCCTCCGGCCTCCCCACCCCCCAGATCGGCTGCACGTGCTGCTGCCGGTCCAGCTGCAACCCCTTGTTGGCCTCGCGGTCCAGGTGGATGGCCAGCTGCGGGATCCGCGCCACGGGACCCGTCGCGGTGAGCCGCTCGACCGGTGCGCCGTCGTCGCCGCGCAGCACCAGCCGCCCGGCCAGGCGCAGCTCGCGGTCCAGCCACGAGTTCAGCAGCGGCCCGCCGTAGACCTCCACGCCCGCCTGGTACCAGCCGTGGGCGGTGGTGGTGGGCCGGGGCTTGAGCTTGAAACCCGGCGAGTCGGTGTGCGCGCCGAGGATCCGGAAGCCCGCCGCCGGGGTGACGTCCGCCGGCGTGGCCCACGCGATGAGGGCCCCGTCGCGGAGCACGTAGCGCCGCCCGCGCACGCCGGTCCGGGACCAGTCCACGGTCTCGTCGAGCCGGGTGAAGCCGGCCTCCTCCAGCCGCGCGGCCGCGGCGTGGGCCGCGTGGAAGGAGCTCGGCGAGTCCAGCACGTAGCGGCCGAGGTCCTCGGCGGTGGACAGCGGATCGGCGGTGGGAGCGCGGCGGGGGTCCATGGCGTCAGTCTACGGAAGGCGCTGCGGCACGGTCCCGGGAGCCTGGCCGGCCCAGTGGCCGGGGCAGGCGGGAGGACCGGGGCACACCCAGGCGCCGGCCCCGGGCCCGCCCCACGCCGGCGCGCCGGGGCCGAGCACGGCCGGGCGCGGCGGGCGCACGGTGCGGGTGACCTCCACCCCGTGCTTGCGCGCGGCGCGGACCACGAGCCACGCGAAGAGCACCTGCATGGCCGCCGAGAGCGCGAGGGCCAGCCCCGTGGACTCCTGGGCGTCCGGATCCGCCAGGCCGAAGGCCCCGAAGAGCGTCGCCACCACGTTGTTGACCACGTGCAGCGCGATCGCGGCCTCGAGCCCGCCCGTGCGCCAGGTCAGCCACCCGGCGACGACCGCCATGACGGCCACGGCCAGCAGGCCCCAGACGTCGTACAGGTGCCCGAAGGTGAACAGCGGCACCGGCAGGAGGATGGCGAACACGGGCCGGCGCAGCCAGCGGCCGACGGTCTGGAGCAGGTAGCCGCGGAAGACGAGCTCCTCGGCCGCGCACTGCAGCGGCACCACGAGCACGATCATCGCGATCAGCCACCAGAAGCCCTCGACCGGCCGGGGCGGGGGCGGCGCCCCGAGCGTCGCCAGCTCCAGCACGAGCGCGGCCGCGTGGCCGAGCGCGTAGATCCCCAGCGCCACGAGCAGGCAGCGGGCCAGGAAGCCCCAGCGCAGCCGCCCGGTGACCGACAGCAGCAGCCCGATGGGGCGGGGGCCCATGATCGCCCGGGCCGCCAGCAGCGCGGGGATCATGAGCACCAGGGAGAAGAAGAGCATGAAGAAGATCGCCGGGTCCATGATGTCCAGGGCCGTGGCGTCGAGGACGAGGTCGTCCATGGCCTCCTCCCCGCGCACCGCCATCAGGCCGACGGCCCACACGATGCCGAAGACGACCGTCAGCACCAGGTAGAAGGCGCCGAAGAGCAGCAGCTCCACGAGGGGCTTCCACCACCGGTGCTCGGGGTCGGCGTGGGCCAGGCGGTGGTACGGCAGGACCCGGGGGGCGGGCTCCGGGCGGTGGTCGTCGAGAGGGCCCGGGCTCCACGGGGCGGCGCGCATGGTCATGTCCCTACGCTATCGGCCCCGGCGCCCCGCGGACACGCGGCAGTTCCGGGGGCGGACCCGTCCGGGGCTCAGCGCGCGTAGCGGTCCACGAACGCCGCGAGCAGCTTCGCCGGCTCGGTCACGGGCGGGCCCCGGCGGATCCGGTCCTTGACCTCCTCGGCCCCGCCGACCGGGAAGTAGCCGTGCTCCTTGTACGCCTCGATCCGGTTCAGCAGGGCGGGGGCGTCGAGCTCGGGGTGGAACTGGGTGGCGTAGAGGTTCTGCCTGACCCGGAACATCTGGACGGGGCAGCCCGTGCCGGTGGCCAGCAGGACGGCGGTGGGCGCGAGCGTGCGCGTGCCCTCCTTGTGCCCCACGAATCCGTGGAAGGTGCCTGGGAAGTCCCGGAGCAGCGGGTCCCGCCGCCCCTCCTCGGTGAGGGTCACCTCGATGACGCCGATCTCCTCGCCCCGGGTGCGGTCCACGATCCCGCCCTGGTGGGTGCCGAGGGTGCCGACGCCGTAGCAGGCGCCCAGGAAGGGGAAGTCCCGGGCGACGACCTCGTCGAGCAGGTCCCGCATCTCCGACTCGGCGCGCCGCTGCGTCTCCGACTTCAGCTCGGGAGGGTCGGAGGAGTTGAACGGGGAGCCGCCGATGATGACCCCGGAGTAGCGCTCGAGGTCGATCGGCGGCATGGGCCCGGCCTCCAGGCGGACCCGGTGGAGCAGACCCTCCTGCAGGCCGCTGAAGCGGCAGACCGTCTCGTACTCCTCGTCCGCGACGTCGTCCTCGGCGCGGGTGGCGAGCAGCAGGAAGGGCTTCATGACCCCATCGTAGCCAGCGCCGGGGTGCTCCCCCGCCCGCTCAGGGGACGAGGCGCTCCCGGTGGGCGTAGGCGTTGAACGACGTCCCCCGGCTGAAGCCGAGCAGCGTGATGCCCACCTCGTCCGCGAGGTCGACCGCGAGGGCGGAGGGCGCCGAGACCGCCGCGAGCGCGGGGACACCGGCCATGGAGGCCTTCTGCACGAGCTCGAAGGACGCGCGCCCGGAGACCTGCAGGACGGTGCCGCGCAGGGGCAGCAGGCCCTCCCGCAGCGCCCAGCCCACGACCTTGTCCACGGCGTTGTGCCGCCCGACGTCCTCGCGCACGCACAGCAGCTCCGGCTCGGCCGGACCGTCGCCGGCCCCGGCGGAGTGCGCGGGCCAGCGGAAGAGGCCGGCCGCGTGGACGCCGCCGGTCGTGGCGAACAGCTTCTGCCCGGTGCGCAGCCGGTCCGGCAGGGCGAGCAGCCCGGGCACGGGGAGCCGGACCGGGTCCGCCGCGGGGTCGAAGGAGGAGACCTTGGTGACGGCCTCGATGGACGCCGTGCCGCAGACCCCGCACGACGACGACGTGTAGACGTGCCGCTGCATGGAGGTGTCCGGCAGGGCGACCCCCGGGGCGAGCCGGACGTCGACCACGTTGTAGGTGCGCTGCCCGTCGGGACCGATGCCGCTGCGGTAGTCCATCTGCACGAGCTCGGACGGCGCCCGGACGACGCCCTCGGAGACGAGGAAGCCGGCCACGAGGTCGAAGTCGTGCCCCGGGGTGCGCATGGTGACGGTGAAGGGGCTGCCGTGGAGCCGGATCTCCAGGGGCTCCTCCCCGGCCAGGGTGTCCGCGCGGCCGCCCCCGTCGCCCTCGGCCGTGTACCGGTGCACCCGGCGTCGCTGGGATGCTCGGGTCATGGGGGTCCTCCGCTCCGGGCCCTCCGGGTAGGAGCCCTCCCCCGGCATCCTAGGCCCGGGGCCGGACCGGCCGGAACGCCGTCATTACCCAGTAGTAACGTCGGGTGAAGTGGGGACAACCGAACTCTGTTCGAATACATAGACTTTTGTCTAGAGTCGACGTGTCAAGGCGATCCGGCGGTAGGGCTACCGGCGGTTCGCCCGGCGATCCACCGCGGTCCCGCGGTCCCGCGGACCCGCGCCCTCGGGCGCGGTCGTTGCACCGGGACGCCGGCTCCCCTGATCCCGGGGCCGGTGTCCCCCGCTCCACCGGGCCCCGCACCGGATGCCGCGCGCCGCGCACCGATCCCGCGCACCTCTCCTCCCACCCCTCTCGCACGAAGGCGGAACCATGTCCTCTGCAGCACAGCACCTCCCGTCCGAGTCCCCCGCGCGGGGCGCCAGGAACCGCCACACCGGCAAGGCCGTCCTGGCCGGCGTCGTGGCCGTCGGTCTCCTCGCCGCCGGCGGCGGCACCTTCTCCAAGTGGTCCGAGGAGAAGGCCATCGCCTCCGACGACATCATCACCGCCGGCGAACTCTCCATGTCGACCCCGACGGTCTTCTGGACCGATGGGACCGGCCGGACGATCGAGCCCGACACCTACCGGATCGTTCCGGGCGACACCATCGAGCTGCACGCTTCGACGACTGTGACTGCGAAGGGGGACACCCTCGAAGGCGCTCTGGAGCTGCAGTTCCCGGCAGAGCTGCAGAAGGAGATCGATGAGCTCGCCGAGGCCGGTTACGTGTCCTATGACGTCACGTTCAGCAGCGGGGCGAAGACCACTCAGGATTCGTACCCCATCACCAAGAACGACAACGGGCACGTCGTGGAGGCCATCGCGACGTTCACCTGGGATGCGGACAAGACCACCGACAGCTTCGGCGAGAACGCCGACACGTCGCTGACCGGCACCAAGCTCGTCCTGACGCAGCAGTGACCGCAGGGGCCGGTCGGCCCCAGGGTCCCCGGTACGGCGCCGCCGCACCGGGGACCCCACCCTCACAGACTCCGTCTCACCCCCAGAGGCTCCCGTGACACTTCCCGTCCGCCCCCGCCCCTCGGCCGCCGGCCGCGCCTTCGCGGCCACCGCGGCCTCCCTGCTCGCCCTGACGCTGCTCGGCAACAGCATGGGCACGGCGGCACGGTGGTCCGACGCCGTCCCGCTCGAGACGCAGACCGTCAGCACCGGCAACCTCGGCCTGGTGCTCGAGCCGGCGCGGACGGCCCTCGAGCACACCGACTTCGACCCGGCGACCGGCGCCGTGCAGCGCGGGACCACCGACCTCACCGGGTCCCCGGACGCCGTTCCGGCGCTGGCGCCCGGCGACACGGTCGTCGTCACGACCCGCGCGCACCTCGACCTCGCGGGCACGAACCTCACCGCGACCCTCACGGTCGACCCCGGAGGGCCGGCCGGCGGCGCGGTCGCCCCGCACGTGGAGCTGGCCCCGGCCCCCGGCACGGCGTCCCTGTCCCCCGGTCCCGGCCCATCCGCCTGGACCGTGACCGCGGCCCAGGACGGCGCCGTCTACGACATCACCGTCTCCTACGACGTCCCCGCCGATCCGTCGGCACAGGGCACGGCCCTCGCGCCGGGCCCGCTGACGGTCGCCCTCGTCCAGAACTGACCCCCGGGAGCATCCCATGAGCAAGTACCGCACCCCCGCGGCCTATGCGCTCGCCGTCCTCCTCCTGCTGGTCGTCGTCGTGCTCACGACGCCGAACGGCGCCACCCGTGCGCGCTGGTCCGCCGCCGGGCAGGCCGAGGTGCCCGCCCTCACCGTGGGCGTGGTCGGGTTCGACGTCGCCGGGACCGGGAGCTCGGCGACCCTGACCAACGCCTCCGGGTTCGGGGTCCGGTACCGGCCGGCGCAGATCTCCGTCCTCGACGGCGGGGCACCCGTGGCCCCGCCGGCCGGCCTGCGCCTCGCCTACCGCACCGGCACGGACTGCGGCGCCCCGGAGTCCCCGGCGACCTGGGCCGCCGTCGCGCCGGGCGGGTCCGCCGCGGTGGCCGTCCCGGGGAGCACCCGGGCACCCCTCGAGCGGGACCGGCCCGCGGAGCTGTGCCTGACGGTGTCCACGGACGACGTCGCCGAGGACGCGCTGCGCCTCCTGGCCGGGCGGCCCCTGCAGGTGGTCACCCAGGTGGAGGCGACCACCCTCGACGGGGGCTCCTGGTCGGCGACCCGCTCGTGGACCATGCCGTTCACGGTGGATCTCCCGCCCGTGACCGCGCCCATGCCCCCGGTGCCGGCGGATGCGGCGCAGTGCCGGGCGGCCGACAACACGGCGTCCCTGCGGTGGACCTGGAGCGGCGCGTCCGGCGCTCCGGCCGTCACGGAGTGGCAGGTCCTGGTGCGCCCCAGAGGCAGCACCGGAGCACCCACGCTGGTCAAGCGAGTGCCGGGCGCCGCCACGCGGGACATCCCGCTTACGGCCACAGACCTTCGGCGGATCGCGGGGTACGAGAAGAACCAGGAGTACGAGGCCCTCGTCCGGGCCGTGCTCGGACCCGGGACCGGTCATCACGTGGACAGCGCCTACGCCTGGACGATCAAGATCGCCGGCGCCAGCGACAACATCAACTGTGAAGGACTCCCGTCATGACCGCCATGGTCCGCAAGGCCCTCCACCCGCTGCTCGTCGTGCTCCTGGCCGCGGTGTCCGCGCTGCTGCTGGCCGTCGTCGTCGTGCCCCTGGCCCTGGGCTGGGTGCCGCTGACGGTGCTCTCCGGCTCGATGGAGCCGACCGTCCCGACCGGCAGCCAGGTCGTCGTCGAGCCCCTCGAGGGCGAGGGCGGCGCCGCGCGGTTGAGCACCGGGGACGTCGTGACGTTCATGCCCCGCCCCGACGACGACACCCTCGTCACCCACCGGATCGTGGCCGTCGCGGTGGACGGTGAGGGCCGGCGCAGCTTCACGACGCAGGGCGACGCCAACGCCGCCCCGGACGCGGAGCCGGTCACCGCCACCCAGCTGCGCGGCGTGGTGAAGTACCACGTGCCCTGGGCCGGTCACGCCGCCACGCTGCTGGACGCGGAGCAGAAGCGCGGCGGGGTCGTGCTGGTCGCCGCGGCCCTGTTCGGCTACGCCCTGTGGCAGCTCGTCGGCGCGGCCCGGGACCGGGCGGGGGCCCGGCCGGGGCCGCGGCACCGGCGCCGCCGCAGGACGCCCGGACGGAGCAGCTGTCCGTGGTGACCGCCGGGTCCGTCGCCGGCTGAGCGCCGCGGCGGCCGGACGGCCGTTGCCGGTCGGCGCCGGGCGGGCCATGATGGGCACCATGACCGAGACGCCGCTCACCGCCCTGCCCGAGAACTGGGACCGCGCCCTCGTGGTGGTCGCCCACCCGGACGACATGGAGTTCGGCGCCGCGGCCGCCGTGGCCCGGTGGACCGGCCAGGGCAAGGACGTGGTCTACTGCCTGGTGACCAGCG
This sequence comes from Kocuria sp. CNJ-770, assembly GCF_001942375.1. Taxonomy (NCBI): domain Bacteria; kingdom Bacillati; phylum Actinomycetota; class Actinomycetes; order Micrococcales; family Micrococcaceae; genus Kocuria; species Kocuria sp. CNJ-770. The sequence continues at coordinate 46,018 of NZ_MKJW01000055.1, read as the reverse complement.
GGGAGGCCGGGATCGACGGGATGGCCCCGCCGGAGGCGGGCCCGCTGCGGGAGGACGAGCAGCGGGAGTCCTGCCGGGTGGTGGGCGTGGACGAGGTCGAGTTCCTGCGCCTCCCGGACGGGGTCCTGGAGTACGGGGTGGCGCTGCGCCGCCGGATCGCCGAGGTGGTCCGCCGGCACCGGCCGGACGTCGTGGTCACCAACAACTTCCGCGACACCTGGGACGGCGCCACGAACCTCAACCAGGCCGACCACATCGCGGTGGGCCGCGCCACCCTGGACGCCGCCCGCGATGCCGGCAACCGGTGGATCTTCCCGGAGCAGGTCGAGTCCGGGCTGGCGCCGTGGCCGGGGGTCGTGGCCGTGTGGGCCGCAGGCTCCCCGCAGGCACGGCACGCTGTGGACGTCACGGACGACTTCGACACCGGTGTGGCGTCCCTGCGCGCCCACCAGGCGTACCTGGACGGCCTGGGCTGGGCCGACTTCGACCCGGACGCGTTCCTGCGCGGCAACGCGCAGGCCGTGGGCGAACGGGCCGGGGTGCCGCTCGCGAGCTCCTTCGAGGTGTTCCCCCTGCAGTGGGGCGGCGCGGACGACTGACGGCTCCCCCGGCCCGGTGCCGGGTCAGGCCCGCTCCGGGTCCCGGAGGGCCACCAGCACGAGCAGGACGGCGACGACGACGAGCGCCGCCACGAACGCGACCGCCCCGGACCAGCCGCCGGCGGTGTAGAAGACGCCGCCGGCCGTGCCGAGCACGGACGAGCCCCCGTAGTAGAAGAGCGTGTAGAGGGACGACGCCTGGGCCTTGCCCGTGCGCGAGCGCACCGGCACCCAGCCCGAGGCCACCGCGTGGGCCGCGAAGAAGCCCGCGGTGAACAGCAGCAGCCCCGCCACGATCACGGGGATCGACGGGACGAGGGTGGCCAGCAGCCCGGCCAGCATGACCACTCCGCTGCTCACGAGCACCGACCTCCGGCCGCGGGCGGCCGCGAGCCGCCCGGCCGTCCCCGAGGACCAGGTGCCGGAGAGGTAGGCCAGGAACAGGAGGCTCACCACGGTCTGGGAGACGCCGAACGGCTCCTCGCCCAGGTGGAAGCCCAGGTAGTTGTAGATGGCCACGAACCCGCCCATGAGCAGGAAGCCCTGCAGGTACAGCACCAGCAGGCCCCGGTCCGCGAGGTTGGCGCCCAGCCGGCGCAGCAGCCCGGACGGCCCGGTGAGCCGGACGGTCTGGCGGACGAAGCCGCGCTGGCGCGGGGCGATCAGGACGAACACCACGGCGGCGAGCGCGGCCAGCACGCTGACGGTGACCGTGCCGGTCCGCCAGCCGAACGCCTCGCCCACGGGGGCGGCGATGATGCGCCCGGCCAGCCCGCCCAGGCTGGTGCCCGCCACGTAGGTGCCGGCGGCGACGGCCGCGTGCCGGCGGTCGAGCTCCTCGGCGAGGTAGGCCATGGCCACGGCGGGGATGCCGCCGAGGGCCACGCCCTCCACGAAGCGCAGCGCCACCACGGACTCGAAGGTCGGGGCGAAGGGCATCACGAGCCCGAAGGCCGTGGCGGCCACGACCGCCATCACCATGGTCCGCAGCCGACCCCAGCGGTCGGACACCACGGACCAGGGCAGGACGCCCACGGCCAGTCCGAAGGTCGCGGCCGAGACGCCCAGGGACGCGCGGGCGGCGTCGATCCGCAGGTCGGCCGCCATGAGCGGCAGGACGCCCTGCACGGAGTAGAGCTGGGCGAACGTGGCGACGCCGGCGCACAGCAGGGCGAGCAGGACCCGGCGATAGCCCCGGCTGCCGCGGTCGTAGCCGGTCCAGGTTCCCGGCGGGACGTGCTCAGCCACGACCGGCGCCGGCCGCCGGGATCCCGGCCCGGAGCCCGGTGACCACCCAGAGGGCCAGGAGCAGCAGCAGCGCGAGGTAGGGCAGGGCGGCCACCACGTCGATCACCGGACCGGAGGCGCCGAGCGGGCGCAGCCAGGCATCCCAGCGGATCGGGCCCACGTACAGGCCCACCAGGGCGACTCCGCCCAGCGCCGGGACCAGCCGGCGCGGGCCGTCCCGGAGGAACGCGGGCCAGGCCTCCACCCACAGCGCGGTCAGCACGAGTCCCCACCACAGGTGGTGGTGGGACCAGGTGACCGGTGACAGGTAGAGCATGACGAGGGCGTTCACGGCCACCACGGAGAGGACCATCCCGCGCGCGGCGAGGATCCGGATCAGCAGGGCGGCGCCGACCAGCAGCACGAGGAGCAGCCCCCAGCGCAGCAGGGGCTCGAGGCCGCCGGGAACGCCTAGGTGGAGCAGCACGCCCTGCAGCGAGGTGTTGTCCACGTAGGCCGGGTTGCCCACCCGCTCGTCGCTGACCACGGCCTGGGTCCAGAACACGACCGCGTCCCGCGGCAGCACGAGGAACCCGGCGAGCACGGTCGCGGCGAAGGTGAGGCCCATCGTGAGGATCGGCCGCAGCTGCCCGCGCATCAGGAACACCAGCCCGAAGGCCAGCGGAGTCAGCTTGATCCCGGCGGCCAGCCCGATCCAGAACCCGCGCGGCACCCGGCCGAGCGGGCTGTCGTCGCGGGTGCGCAGGAGGTCGTAGAGCACGAGGGCCAGGATCAGGGCGTTGATCTGTCCCAGGCCGACGTTGCGCATCCACGGCCCGGACCACAGCAGCACGGCGGTGCCCGCCGCCACCGCCGTGACCGGATCCAGGCGGGTCAGCAGCGGCCGGCCGCGGTCCGCCGCGTAGCGCAGGAGCATCCACGAGAGCCCGGCCGCGAAGCCGATCGTGAACAGCGCCAGGGCGAGCTCGGTGAGCCACTCGGGCAGGTAGGCCAGCGGCACGAACAGCAGGGCGGCGAACGGCGGATAGGTGAAGGGCAGGCCCCCGTCGCCGTCCGGGCTCAGGCCCGGCCCGTAGAGCTCGTCGTCGAACCCGTGGCGGTCCACCACGGCCATGCCGCCGAACCGGTAGACGTCCAGGTCGATGCTGCCGTCGAAGACCAGCCAGACGGACCGCACCAGGGCCCCCGCCAGCAGCAGCCAGACCAGCCCGGTGAGCGGCGCGGAGCGCCGGGGGCGGGAGGCCACGGCCGCGGAGCCGGAGGGAACGGTCACCGGGGCCTCGGCTCGGGGGTCGGGAGGCCGGCCCGGGAGCGGGAGCACTCGCGGGCCACCGCGGCCACGATCCCGTGGTGGTCGGGACCGGTCGCGGTCGTGCTGGCGCGCATGGCGGGACTCCTCGTGCGGCGGGCGGGGCGGTCCCTACTCTAAGCCCGCCGCAGGAGGGGCCCGCGCCGTCCGGCGCGGGGGTCCGTCGGCCCGTGCGCGGGGCCGCGAGGGTGGCGGCTCCGCCGGCGCCGCCGGGCGGTTCGAGCGTCCCGGCCCGGCCGGCCTAGCCTCGGCGCCAGTCGTCGTTCGTCAGGTGGGAGCCGGCCTGCGGCCCCATCTGCACCATGCCGCCGTCGACCACCCAGGACGCGCCGGTGACGTAGGCGGAGGCCGGGGAGGCGAGGAAGGCGATGACCGAGGCGATCTCCCGGGCGTCCCCGGGCCGGCCCAGCGGAACGCCGGGACGGTGGGTGCGCCGCGGGTTCTCGTCCTCCTGGCCCGTCATGGGGGTCGCGATCTCCCCCGGGGCCACCGCGTTCGCCGTGATCGCGTGCTCCCCCAGCTCCAGGGCGATGGTCTTCACGAGCCCGCCCAGCCCGTGCTTGGCGGCGTCGTAGGCGCTGGAGCCGACCCGCGGCAGGTGCTCGTGCACGCTGGTCACGGCGATCAGCCGTCCGCCGCGCCCTGCGGCGACCATGTGCCGGGCGGCCGCCTGGAGGCAGACGAACGCCCCGTCCAGGTCGGTGGCCACGACCTTGCGCCAGGTGCCCAGCGAGGTCTCCAGGAACGGGACGTTCGCCCCCGTGCCGGAGTTGTTCACGAACACGTCGAGCCCGCCGAGCTGCTCCACCAGGTCGTCCACCACCCCGCCGCAGCCGTCGAGCTCCGTGGTGTCCAGCCGGGCGACCACGGCGCGGCGGTCGTAGGAGCGGACCTCCTCCGCCGTGCTCTGCGCACCGGCCTCGTCCTGGTGCCAGGTGATGCCGACGTCCATCCCGGCCGCCGCCAGGGCGACGGCCGTCGCGCGGCCGACCCCGGAGTCCGAGCCGGTCACGATGGCGGTGCGAGGGGTGAAGTCCATGGTCGTGCCTCTCCGCCCGCCGCCGGCGGGCTGTTCCCGAGGTGCTGCCGGAACCATCAGCCTACTACCGGTTCCGGGCGGGGGCACCGGGCCCGTCGGGTCCGTCGGGTCCGTCGGGTCCGTCGGCCCCGTCGGGTCCGTGACGGACGGTTGCGGGTCCCGGACGTTCGGAGGAAACTGTTAAGCAAGCTGATGATAGGACGTGAGGAGAGCGCCATGGTGCACCAGGAGCCGGCAGGAGCGTCCGTTCCCGAGGGTGCCGGGAGAGGCGTCCCGAACGGTGCGGGCGCCACGACGCCCCGGGGGCGCCGCCAGAACGTGGTCGCCGCGGAGAAGCAGCAGTACGGGGGTGTGAAGTTCGGCTGCGCGTTCTTCGGCTGGATGACCGCGACCGGCATCGCCGTGCTGCTCACCGCCCTGCTGACCGCGATCGGGGCGGGCGTCGGCGTGGCGACCAGCACCGATCCGGCCGAGATCGCGGACCAGGTCGGGCAGAACGCCGGCACCGTGGGGATCGTCAGCGGCATCGTCCTGGCCGTGATCCTGTTCGTCGCCTACTTCGCCGGCGGCTACGTGGCCGGCCGGATGGCGCGGTTCGACGGCGCCAAGCAGGGCGTGGCCGTGTGGGTCTGGGCCGTCGTCATCGCGATCGTGCTGGCGGTCGTGGGCGCCGTGGCGGGCGGCCAGTTCAACGTCCTGCGGGACCTCAACGGCGTCCCGCGGATCCCGATCGGCGAGGGCGCCCTGACCACGGGGGGCATCGTCGCCCTGGTCGTCGCCGTGGTCATCCCGCTGGTCGCCGCGATCCTCGGCGGACTCGCCGGGATGCGCTTCCACCGCAGGGTCGACCAGGCCGGGATCGACCACCAGTACCGCTCCGGTCTCTGAGGCACCGGCCCCTCAGGCACCGGACCTTGAGGCACCGGAGGCCTGGTCCCGGGCGGTGAGGTCCCGGGCGGTGCCGTCCCGTGGTCAGAAGCTCAGGACCAGCCGCCCCCGGACACCGCCGCTCTCGAGCCGGCGGTGGGCCTCGGCGGCCTCCGCGGCGGGCAGGACGCCGGCCACGCGCAGGGTCAGCACTCCCTCCTCCACCCAGCGGCGCAGGATTTCGAGCTTGTGGCCGGAACGGTACTCGCGCGGCACGCTGATCCGGTGCACGGTGATGTCCCGGCCCGGGTTCCCGTCCCAGTGCCGGACGGTCGCGAAACGGCCGCCGTCGCGCACCGCCGGAGCGGCCTTCTCGTTCAGCACAGCGGCGTCCACGAGCGCGTCCACCCCCTCCGGGAAGAACTCCCGGATCCGCTCCGCCACGTCGTCGCCGCGGGCGACCACGTGGTCGGCGCCCAGGCTCTCCACGAGCTCCAGGTCCCGGTCGGCGGCGTCCGCCACGACGGTGAGCCCCTGGTGCTTGGCCAACTCCACCACGTAGTTGCCCAGGGTGCCGGCGGCCCCGGTGACGGCGAGGGTCTGCTCCGGCTGGAGGTCGAGCTCCTCGAGGATCTGCAGGGCCGTCAGCCCGTTCATCGGCAGGGTCGAGGCCGTGGCGAAGTCCGTGTTCGCCGGGATCCGGGCGATCGAGTCGTCCGGGGCGACCAGCAGCTCCGCGTAGGCGCCCCCGTGCTCGCCGCGGGGCAGGGCGATCGCCATCACGGCGTCCCCCACCCGCCAGGCGCTGCCCTCGCCGACCTCGTCGACGGTCCCGGCCGCGTCCATGCCCGGCACGTACGGCGGGCGCCGCTCGCCCAGCGGCTGTCCGCCGGCGCGCAGCACGGTGTCCGTGGGGCTGACGGCCGCGGCCCGCACCCGGATCCGCACCTCGCCGGGGCCCGGGTGCGGATCCGGCGCCTCGTGGGCGGCGAGGGCCTCCGGCCCTCCGAACGACGTGACTCCGATGACCAGCATGACCGTTCCAACGGCGGCGGTCCTGCGCCCATTCCGGAGCCCCGCCCGACGACGTCGCGACGACGTGCCGATGCCGTGCCGTTGCCATTGCGACATGCACGCCGATCCCCCGTCACACGGTTGCAGGGGCACACACCCCGGGACCATCCTGGAGCCGGGCTCAGCCGCACTCTGGAGGAGACATCATGATCACGGCGGACTACGTCGCCCTGCCCGTCGCAGACCTGGACCGGGCGAGGCGCTTCTACGCCCGTCTCGGCTGGGAGCTGGGCCCCCCGAGCCGGAACGTCCCGGCGGGCGCCACGATGCTGGTGCGGGGCGCGGCGCACGTCATGGTCCTCAGCGAGGACCGTCATCGGCACCCGGTGGGCCCGGAGTCACCCGGCACCGCGGCCGACTCCTCCGTCGTCACCGCGATCGACGTGGAGTCTCCCGCGGAGGTCGACGCCGTCGTCGAGCGGGCCGTCCGCGCCGGTGCGACGGAGGGCGAGATCATGGACTACGGCTTCCTGCGCTCGCGCGGCTTCCAGGCCCCGGACGGGCACCACTGGGAGGTCCTGTGGGTGGATCAGGCGCCGGTCCGGGCCGGCGGGGCGGGTGAGCAGCCGTGGCGCCGTCCGTCCTGATCCACCTGCCGGTGGTCGACCTCGCGGCGTCCCGGAGCTTCTACACCGCACTCGGATGGACTCCCGACCTCGGATTCTCCGACCAGCACGCCGTGACCGTCGTGGCCGGCGAGGGCCTGTGGGTCGTGCTCCTCGACCACCTGACGTTCCGCGGCCGCGCGGACAAGGACATCACGGACACCAGGCGCTGCGCCTCGGTCATCACGTCCCTGTCCGTCGCGACCCCGGAGGAGGTCGACGTGTTCGTCGACCGCGCGGTGGCCGCCGGCGCCCCGGAGGGCCGCCCCCAGGACCAGGACTTCCTGCGCTCGCGCAGCTTCCAGGACCCGGACGGCCACCTCTGGGAGATCGTGTGGATGGACCCGCTGGCCAGCTCCGGGAACTGGACGGCGGTGCAGCAGAAGTACCCCCTGGAGGGCTCCGGGCACGCCTGAGCGGCGCCGGACGCACGCCGCCCGGCCGCGGAGCGACCGGGCGGCGCGGATCAGCCGGTCACTCCTCCGAGACGGCCGCCGCGAGCCGCTCGAGGGAGCCCTCCAGGGCGCCCTCCTCGAAGAGCGGGAAGGACACGGCCTTCTTGGCCTCCGGGGTCGCGTGCTCCCAGGAGTAGGTCTCGGTGACCAGGGTCGCGCCGGGGCCCTGCGGCTCGAGCTCCCAGATCCACTCCCAGCCCTCGAGCTCGGCGCCCTGCGGCTTCGGCCGCCAGGCCAGGAGCTTGTTCTCGTCGAAGCCCGAGACGGTGTTCTCCATGACGTAGTCGCCGCCCATGTGCTCACCGTTCATGTTCATCACGAACACCTGGCCGACCTGCTGGATGCGCTGGTCGTCGCCGGAGACCACCGTGCCGGAGCCGTCGATCTGCTGGTGCCGGGACGGGAGGCTGAGGACGTCGAAGATGGCGTCGGCGGGGGCGTCGATGAGGCGGCTGGCGGAGATGCTGTTCTCGGACATGCGGGATGTTCCTTTCGTCGGGACGGTACGGCCCCACCGTAGGCATGTGCAGGGGCGGACCCGCCAGCGCATTCCGCTCCCCGCGTACCCGGGCCGGCGGGGCGCCCCGGACGGTCAGTAGGGCCGCTGGGCGGGATCCACCTGCTCGATCCAGGCCAGCACCCCGCCCTCCAGGTGGGCGGCGTCCGCGTGCCCGGCCGCCCGCAGCAGCCGCAGCGCCCGCTCGGAGCGCGCCCCGGCCTTGCAGTGCAGCAGCACCCGGCGTCCCGGGTCGATCCCCGCCAGCGCCTCGCCGGACTCGAACCGGGCCAGGGGGACCAGCCGCGCACCCGGGATGGCCGCGAGACGGGCTTCGTAGGGCTCGCGCACGTCGAGGAGCTCGAACTGCGCCTCGCCGCGCTCCCGGGCGGCGAGCAGCTGTGCCAGCTGCGGCGCCGTGACCGTGGGCAGCGGCGCGGTCGGCCCCTCCCCCGCCGGCCGCGCCGGGGCGGGCGCCACGCAGGGGGGAGTCCCGGCGTCGTCCTGCAGGGAGCGCACGGGCGGGCGTCCCGGCGTGGGCGCCAGCGGGATCTCCCACCAGCGCGCGGACAGGGCGTCGTAGGTGGCCACCCGGCCCAGCATGGTGGCGCCGATCCCGGTCACCAGCTTGACGGCCTCGACCGCCATGGCGGTCCCCAGCAGGCCCGGCAGGACGCCGAGCACCCCGGCCTCGGCGCAGCTGGGCACGGTGCCCGGCGCCGGCGGCACCGGGTAGAGGTCCCGGTAGGTGGGCCCGTGCGCGCCCCAGAAGACCGAGTACTGGCCGTCGAAGCGCAGGATCGAGCCCCACACGTGCGGGATCCCGCCGAGCTCGCACGCGTCCGAGACGAGGTAGCGGGTCCCGAAGTTGTCCGAGCCGTCCAGCACGAGGTGGTAGCCGGCCAGGACCCGCCGCGCGTTCGCCGCCGTGAGCCGCTCGCGGTGCTCGACCACGTGCACCAGCGGGTTGAGGTCGGCGATCCGCGCCGCGGCCGAGACCGTCTTGGGCGCGCCCAGGACGGCCTCCCCGTGGATCACCTGGCGCTGGAGGTTGGAGGAGTCCACCACGTCGTCGTCGACGATCCCGAGGGTCCCCACCCCCGCGGCGGCGAGGTAGAGCAGCGCCGGGGAGCCCAGTCCGCCCGCGCCCACGCACAGCACCCGGGCGTTCTTCAGCCGCCGCTGGCCCTCCTCCCCGATCTCGGGGACGGTGAGGTGCCGGGCGTAGCGGCGGAGCTCGGCATCGGTGAGCTCGGGGGCGGGGTCGACGAGCGGGGTCAGGTCCACGGCGCTCAGGCGTCCAGTCCGACCCACTCGGTGGAGCCGTCGGCGAAGGACTGCTCCTTCCAGATGGGCACCTCGGCCTTGATCCGGTCGACGAGCGCGTCACAGGCGGCGAACGCGAGCTTGCGGTGGGCGGCGCCGACGGCGGCCTCCAGGGCGGAGTCCCCGACCTCCAGGTGGCCGATCCGGTGGGCCGCCCAGATCCGGGTGCCCGGGAACTCCTCGGCGACCGCCCGGGCCACGTCCTTGACCGCCCGGTCGGCGCCGGGGTGACAGGTGTAGTCCAGGCTCGTGACGGAACGTCCGCCGTCGTGGTCCCGGATCACGCCGCTGAAGGAGACCACGGCGCCGGTGCGCTCGTCCTGCACGGCCGAGACCGCCTGTCCGTGGTCCAGCGGCTCGTCCGTCACGAACGCCGCGACGACGGCGGTGTCGGCCTGGATGGGTCCGGGAGTGCTCATCGGTCGTTCTCCTCGTGCGGTTCGGGGTGCTGCGGTCCGGGGGTCTGCGGCGGCCGGGCCCGCTGCTCGGGGGTCTGCGGGGCGGAGGCGTGGTGCCGGGACCCGGGGGCGGTGTGCCCGCGGTCGCGGTGGCCCTCGAGCTGGTCGCAGACGTGGTCGAGCAGGGGCTCGAGCACCTTCAGCCCGTCCCACACCCCGCCCGTGGAGCCGGGGAGGTTGACGACGAAGGTGTGCCCGCTGACGCCGGCGTGCCCGCGGCTGAGCACCGCCAGGGGCGTGGTCCTCCGGCCCTCCGCCCACAGCGCCTCCATGATCCCCGGCAGCTCCCGGTCGAGGAAGGGGCGGGTGACCTCCGGGGTCAGGTCGTCGGGGGCCAGGCCGGTGCCGCCGCTGGTCACCACGACGCTGGGCCGGTCCTCCGGGGCCCGTGCCACGAGCAGGCGCTCGAGCTGGGCGCGGACGTCCTCGCCGTCGGCCACCACGAAGGGGCCCTCCACGGTGAAGCCGTGGGAGCCGAACCAGTCCGCGGCGATCCGCCCGCTCCGGTCCCGGTAGACCCCGGCGGCCGCGCGGGTGGAGGCGACGATGACGGCGGCGCTCCTCATGCGCGGTCCCCGCCGTCCCGTGCCCAGTCCCCCGACTTCCCGCCGGACTTGGCGAGCACCCTGACCCGGTCGATCTCGGCGAGCTTGTCCACGGCCTTGATCATGTCGTAGAGCGTCAGCGCGGCCACCGACGCCGCGGTCAGCGCCTCCATCTCCACGCCGGTCACCCCGCGGGTGCGCACGGTGGCCGTGATCCGCACCCCGTCCGCCAGGCGCTCGAAGTCCACCACCACCTTGCTGATCGGCAGGGGGTGGCACAGCGGGACGAGCTCGGGGGTCCGCTTGGCCGCCATGATCCCCGCGACCCGGGCCACCGGCAGGGCATCGCCCTTGGGGAGGTCCGCGGCGAAGACCTGCTCGACGACGTCGGGCCGGGTGCGCAGCGTGGCGGTCGCGGTGGCCTCGCGGGTGGTGACGTCCTTGTGCGAGACGTCCACCATGTGCGCGGAGCCGTCCGCCCGGACGTGCGTGAGGCCCTGCTGCTGATCGGTCATCTCGGTGCGGTCCCTTCGGGTCTCCGGTCGGTGCGTCCTCCTATTCTGGCCCACTGCTCCGGCCCGCGTCCGTTCCGGGGCCGGGCCTGGTTCCGGGTCGGGCGCGGTGCTAGCTTGGCCGCACGCCCTCCCGCGCCGCCGATGCCGCCGACCTGCGAAGGAGCACACGATGACGGACGAGCACGCCAGCCACGTCGAGGACCTGCCGGTGCACACCTGCTGGGAGCTGCTGCGGGACGCCGGTGTCGGCCGCCTCGCCGTGTGGGTGGAGGACCACCCGGACATCTTCCCGATCAACTTCGTGGTGGACCACGGGACGCTCGTCTTCCGCTCGGCCGAGGGGACGAAGCTCGCGGCCGCCCTGACCGGCGTCCCGGTGGCGGTGGAGATCGACGGGTACGACGCGTCCTCCGCCCAGGGGTGGAGCGTGGTGCTCAAGGGCCGGGCCGAGCGCATCCAGCAGATCCAGGAGCTGACGGACACCCTGGACCTGCCGCTGTTCCCGTGGCAGTCGGGCCGGAAGGGCAGCTTCGTGCGCGTCGTGCCGGGTCTCGTGACCGGCCGCCGGTTCCCGGTCGCGGACCCGGGAGAGTGGCGCACCCCGGTGTCGGAGGCGCGGCGGGCCCCGGATGAGTGAGCGGGTCGGCGACGGGACCGTCCGCCCCGGCGGGCCGGACGGGACGGAGCGGCTCGCCCGGTGCCCGTCGGCCGGCCTGCTGCTCGACGTCCGCGACGAGGGGCCCGCCGACGGCCCCCCGGTGCTGCTGCTGCACGGCTTCCCCCAGGACCGCACGAGCTGGGACCGCCTCGCGCCCACGCTGCACGCCGCGGGCCTGCGCACCCTGGCCCCCGACCAGCGCGGCTACTCCCCCGGGGCGCGGCCCCGCGGCCGCGGGGCCTACCGGCTGGAGCTGCTCGTCGAGGACGCCGTGGCGGTGCTCGACGCCGCAGGGGTGGAGCGCGCGCACGTGCTCGGCCACGACTGGGGCGGGATCGTGGCGTGGGCCCTCGCGGCGCACCGTCCGGAGCGGACGGCGTCCCTCACCGTGGCCTCGGTGCCGCATCCGCGGGCGCTGTCCCGGTCCCTGGTCCGATCGGGGCAGGGGCTGCGCTCCGCCTACGTGGCCGCCTTCCAGCTGCCCCGGCTCCCGGAGACGGCGCTGGGCCCGCGGCTCGAGGACCTGCTGCGCCGCTCCGGCCTGCCCGCCGCCGAGGCAGCCCGCTACGCCGCCCGGATGCGGCAGCCGGGCGCGCTGACCGCGGCCCTGGACTGGTACCGCGCCGTGCCGCTGTCGCGGCTGCGCACGGGACCGGTCGACGTCCCGACCACCTACGCGTGGGGCAACCGGGATCCCGCCCTGGGCCGCCGGGCCGCGGAGCTGACGGCCGAGCACGTGCGCGGCCCGTACCGGTTCGTGGAGCTGGACGCCGGGCACTGGCTGCCCGAGACCCGCCCGGAGCAGCTGGCGGCGCTCGTCGTGGCGCGTGCCGGCGGGACCGGCTAGCCCCTCAGCGCCGGGCGGGCCCCTCGTCCCTGGGGGTGCCGCGCCCCCGGCCGGGAGTGCCGGCGATCCGCAGCGCCGCCTCGACCGCCACGAGCGCGAACGCGGTGTAGTAGACCCACACCGAGGGGTAGAGCTGCGGGACGGTGCCGTTTCGGCCCACCAGGCTGAGCACGAACAGGAGCGCGCCGGCCACGAGGAGGACGAGGTGCACGGTGCCGAAGGCGCCCTCCGTCCCGCGCCGGGCGAGGAAGATCGCCAGCACGGCGAAGAAGATGGGGAACAGCATCTGGCCCACCACGGTGATCGCGTTCTGGTGGTACTCGTAGCGGCCGAGCGCCTGGATCACGGCGGTGGCGGCGAGCAGCAGGGGCGCGGGCAGGGACTTCATGAGGGCCTGTTCTGTAGCGGTCGTCATGGGATCGGTCGACACGGGGTTCCCCGGTCCCGGGCCGGGCGGCCGGGCGAGGGGCGCAGGCCAGTCTAGTCAGCGGGGCGGACGGTCCCGGCCACCGTCAGTCGAGCGCGAGCAGCTCCACGGGAGCACCCGCCGGCAGCTCCGTGTCCCCCGGCGGCAGCAGGACGAGGGCGTTGGCCCGGGCCGCGGCGGCCAGCAGGTGGGAGCCGGGACCGCCCGCCATCCGCACCACGGCGCCGTCCCAGACGCCCCGGCGGACCTGGGTCCTGCCGGGCAGCGGGCGGACGGCCTCCGCGAGCCGCGCGGTGCGGAGCGGGCGGGGGACGGGGGCGCCCACGGTCTCCGTCAGCGCCGGCCGCAGGAACATCTCGAAGGACACCAGCGTGCTCACGGGGTTGCCGGGCAGGCACACGAAGGGCACGCCGTCCCGGTGGGCGAGCCCCTGGGGCCCGCCCGGCTGCATCGCCACGTGCACGAACTCGCCGTGGGGCCCGAGCACCTGGCGGACGACCTCGTAGGCGCCCTCGCTGACGCCGCCGGAGGAGACGAAGAGGTCGGGTCCCCGGGCGGCGTCGGCGGCCAGCCGCGCGGCGAAGGCCCCGGCGTCGTCGGGAACCAGGTGGGCGGCGAGCACCTCCACGCCGGCCTCCGTGAGCTGGGCGGCCAGGATCGCCGCGTTCGCGTCGAAGATCTGGGCGGGACCGCGCTCGGCCCCCGGGGCCACGACCTCGTCCCCGGTCGTGTAGACCACGGCCCGGGGCCGGGCCCGCACGCGCAGCGCGGCGCACCCGAGGGCCGCGGCGAGGCCTATCCGGGCGGGTGTGAGCCGCTGCCCCGCCGACAGCGCCGTCGCGCCCTCGAGCAGGTCCTCGCCCGCCCGGCGCACGAACCGGCCCGCCGGCTGGTCGGCCGGGACGCGCAGCACGGTCCCGGGAGCCGGGAAGCCGCCCGGCAGCGTCTCCTCGACCGGGACCACGGCGTCCGCCCCGGGCGGCAACGGCGCACCGGTCATGACGGGGGCCGCCTCCCCGGCCGCCAGGGGCCCCGGGACGTGGCCCGCCGGGACGGGGGCGACGACGACGAGCCGCGCGTCCTGCTCCCCCGGCGCCCGCCGGGTGTCGGCGGCGCGCACCGCGAATCCGTCCATCTGCGAGTTCTCGAAGGGCTGCAGGCTCATGGGCGCCACGAGGTCCTCGGCGAGGACCCGGCCCAGGGCCTCCCGCAGGGGGACGGTCTCCCCGCGCGGGCGGATCCCGCGCAGGGCCTCGGTGACCGCACGGCGGTGCTCGTCGACGCTGCGGACCGGGTGCTGCGCGTGCCTGCTCATGCCCCCAGCGTAGGGGCCCGCCGCGGAGCGCACGCGGCGGGCGGACCTGGCAGGATCGGTGGCATGGCACAGCGGGAGGTGGAGCACACGCCGGACGGGCGGTGGATCGTGGTGGACGGGCGGCGCTGGCGGCGGCAGGATCCCGCGCTGCCGGACGACGTCGCGGCCCGGCTCAGATCCCACCTGGGGCGTGCCCGCGCGGCGGTGCGCACCGCGCGCCGGGAGGGCTCGGAGGACCGGCTGCGGGCCGTGCGGGACCGGGTCGGGCTGGCGAAGCGCGGCCTGGGCGAACGGGGCACGCCCTGGTGGGAGCAGAGCCCGGCCGAACGGGAGGCCCGCTGGACGGAGGCCCTCGCGCGGCTGGACGAGCAGGCCCCGCCGGAGCCGGCCTGACCCCGGCCAGGGCGCGGTGCAGGCGCAGGACGGGCGCGGTGCGGACACGGCGCGGACCGCCGGTGGAGGACCCGGCCGGCGCACCGGACATTCTCGGCATGCTGGGGACTGATTACACTGGGCGGACCATCCCGGCACGCCGAGCACCGTGCGGGCCGGACGCGACCACCGAGGCGGTGACATGAGCGTTTCCCTGGGACTTCCGCAGATCCGCAGTGCGGGACCGGCGCCGAGCGGCGCCCCGGCCGGGACGGGGCTCCTTGACCGCCACGGCCGCCGCGCCACCGATCTGCGGCTGTCGGTGATCGACAAGTGCAATCTGCGCTGCACCTACTGCATCCCGCGGGGCCGCGGTTATCGTGGGGTCGGATCTGCCCCCACCCTGCCTGGGTGGTGCGGCCGCGCCCGGCCGCTGTGTGCATGGTGCCCATTGTGGCCCCCGCGGCGGGGCCGCCCCGGGGTGTCCCGCGCCGACGGCGGTTACCGCCGCCCGCGGGGCCGCGGTTATCGTGGGGTCGGATCTGCCCCCACCCTGCCTGGGTGGTGCGGCCGCGCCCGGCCGCTGTCAGCCCTGTCCGGCCGCCCCGGACGACCCGGGGCCCCGCCGGCCTTCGCACGCACGAGGAGAAACACCATGGAGTTGGACGTCACCATCGAGATCCCCCGGGGATCGCGCGTCAAGTACGAGATCGACCACGAGACCGGCCGCCTGCGCCTGGACCGCGTGCTGTTCACCTCGATGCAGTACCCGGCCCACTACGGGTACTTCGAGGACACCCTGGGCGAGGACGGCGACCCCCTGGACGCCCTCGTGCTGCTGGACTTCGAGATCGTCCCCGGTGTGCTCGTGGAGTCCCGTCCGATCGCCGTGTTCAACATGAACGACGAGGCCGGCGGGGACGCGAAGATCCTGTGCGTGTCCACCGACAAGCGCTACGACCACATCCAGGGCCTGGACGACATCGACGAGTTCAAGCTCAAGGAGATCCAGCACTTCTTCGAGCGCTACAAGGACCTCGAGCCGAACAAGTGGGTCAAGGGCGAGGGCTGGGAGGGCCGGGAGACGGCCGAGCGCCTCGTCACGGAGGCCCTCGAGCGCTTCGAGCAGTCCCACTACGAGTCCGCCGCCGAGGCGGAGGAGAAGGCCGCGTCCACCGACTGAGCGCACGGCGCACCGGCGGGGGCCGGGGACCACACCGGTCCCCGGCCCCCGCCGTGTCCCGACCCCTGTGGTAATTCCATGAATTTCGTTATATTGGGATCGGCCGGCTCAGCCGGCCCGACGGTCCGGGATGCATCCCCCCATGGCATCCGGGCCGCCGGCCGGGATCGAGGTCGCCGGTGAGCACCCGAGAGGTGCCCGGTGGCGGCGGGGTCCCCCACCCGCGCCGCGATCCACCGATCTCTCCCGGCCCATCCCGGCGGACCGGCTCCGCCGCCGCCGGGAGTCGGCCGGCAGGTCCGAGGACCTGCCGGCCGATCCCGGTCCGCCCCGTCCTACGCCGTCCGGCGCCTGTGGTTCGATGGTCCCGGACCCGGGACGGCCCCGGTCCCGTCGGAAGGATGCGCATGTTCCTGCTGGGCCCCGAGGCGGACCTCGTCTTCTCCGCGAGCGACCTGGTGCGCGCGGCCGAGTGCCCGTTCGCGAGCCTGAGCGTCCTGGACGAGCTGCTCGGCCGGGCGCCGCGAGGCCCGGAGGAGCGCGACGCGATGCGCACCCGCACGGCCGCCCTGGGCGACGCCCACGAGCACCGGGTCCTCGCCGCCCACCGGACGGCGTTCGGCCCCTGGGACCCGGCCACGGGCCGCGGCGTCTACGAGGTCGAGCCGGTCCGCGGCGCGGACCGGGCCGGGCTGGCGGCCAAGCACGCGGAGTCCCTGGCCGCCCTCCGCGCCGGGGCGGACGTCGTCTTCCAGGCCTCCTTCTTCGACGGCGGCTTCCACGGCCGCGCCGACTTCCTCGTCCGCCGCCCGGACGGTGCCTACGCCGTCCACGACACCAAGCTCGCCCGGCACGCCAAGGTCACCGCCCTGCTCCAGCTCGCCGCCTACGCCGACCAGCTCGAGCGGGCGGGAGCACCCGTGGCGCCGGAGGTCACGCTGGTCCTGGGCGACCAGCGCGAGGCCGTCTTCCCCGTCGCCGAGCACCTGGCCGTCTACCAGGAGCGCCGGGAGCGCTTCGTGGCCGCCGCCGCCGCCCACCGGGCGCGCACCGGACCCGTCCGGTGGCACGACGACCGTGTGGGCCGCTGCGGGCGCTGCGGGCACTGCGCGCGGGCCGTCGCCGAGCACCGGGACCTGCTGCTGACCGCCGGCATGTCCGTGCGGATGCGCCGCACGCTGCGGGAACGGCACGGGGTGCGCACCGTCGACGAGCTCGCCGGGCTCGAGGACCCGCGGCTGCCGGCCGCGGTCCGCCGGCTGCGGGACCAGGCCGCGATGCAGACGGGCCGCGGCGGCGAGGACGGAGCCGTCGAGTGGGTGAAGGACGGGCGGACCCACCGCACGGCCTACCGGGTCACCAGCACGGAGCCGCTGCGGCGGCTGCCCGCCCCCAACGCCGGGGACGTGTTCTTCGACTTCGAGGGCGACCCCCTGTGGCAGGACCCCGAGGACCCGGCGTCCTGGGGGCTCGAGTACCTCTTCGGGGTGGTCGAACAGCCCGCCGCCCCGGGCGCCGAGCCCGTCTTCCGGCCGTTCTGGGCCCACTCGCGGGACCAGGAGCGCACCGCGCTGCGGGAGTTCCTGGACTACGTGGCCGAGCGCCGGGAGCGCTTCCCCGGGATGCACGTCTACCACTACGCCGACTACGAGAAGGCGGCCCTGTGCCGGCTCTCCCTGGTCCACGCCGTGGGCGAGGACGCCGTGGACCGGCTGCTGCGCGAGAACGTCCTGGTGGACCTCTACGACACGGTGCGGGGAAGCCTGCGGCTGTCCGAGAACTCCTACTCCATCAAGAAGCTGGAGCCGCTGTACATGGGCCGGCACCTGCGCACCGGGGACGTGGTGGACGCCGGGGCGTCGGTGGTGGCCTACGCCGACTCCTGCGCCGCCCGGGACGCCGGACGGGCGGAGGAGGCGGACCGGATCCTGGCGGGGATCGCCGACTACAACGCCTACGACTGTCTCTCGACCCTGCGGCTGCGGGACTGGCTGCTCGGCCTGGCCGGGATCTCCGCCGACCCCGCGGGGCACCGGCCCGCCCCGGTCCCGGCCGAGCCCGCCGAGGAGCTGCCCGGGACCGCGATGACGGACGCGGAGCAGCGGCTGCGCGAGTTCCTGGACCGCCCGGGGGCCGCCGACGGGCTCGGGCCCCGGCAGCGCACCGCCGTGGCGATGGTCGCCTCCGCCACCGGCTACCACCGCCGTGAGCGCAAGCAGTACTGGTGGTCCCACTTCGACCGCCTGGAGGGCCCGGTCGAGGACTGGGAGGACACCCGCGACGTGTTCGTGGTGCAGCGGGCGGAGGTGCTCGAGGACTGGGCGAAGGACCCGGCCAAGCGCGCCGGCGCCGCGCCCACCCGCCTGCTGCGCCTCGCGGGCCGGTTCGGCGAGGGCTCCACGCTCCGGCCGGGGGCCACCGGGCTGTTCCTGGTCTACGGCCCGCCCGTTCCCGCCCACCTCGCCGAGGAGGCCGCCGGACGCGGCAGCGGCCGGGCCGGGGACTGGACCGCCGCGCTGGAGGAGCTCGACGAGCGCGAGGACGGCACGGCGGTGCTCACCGTGCGGGAGCGGCTGCGCACGCCCCGCGGCGCCGCCGCCCCCGAGCCCTGGGCCGAGCTGCCCCTGGCGCTGACCCCGGAGCGGCCGATCGCCACCGCCTCCCTCGAGGAGTCGCTGCAGGCGCTGGCCGCCCGCACCGCCGACGCCCTGCCGGAGCTGCCCGAGCTGCCGGGGCTGCGGCTGCTCCTGCGCGAGCCGCCGCGCCCGGCCGGCGGCGGGCCCCTGCCCGTCCCGGGACCCGGCGGCACGATCGACGCCGTGGTCCAGGCCCTGCGCGCGCTGGACCGCAGCTTCCTCGCCGTCCAGGGACCTCCGGGCAGCGGCAAGACGTTCCTCGGCTCCCACGTCATCGGCCGGCTGGTGGAGGCCGGGTGGCGGATCGGCGTGGTCGCCCAGTCCCACGCGGTCGTGGAGAACCTGCTGGGCGGGGTGATCGCGAAGGGCGGCGTGCCCGCCGAGCGCGTCGGCAAGAAGGCGCCGGCCGGGCGCCCCCCGTCCGGTCAGGGGCCCTGGCGGACGCTCGCGGGCCGGGACCTCGCCGCGTTCCTCGCCGAGGGCGGCGCCGTGGTCGGCGGCACTGCGTGGGACTTCTCCAACGCCGCGTACCTCGAGGACGAGGCCCTGGACCTGCTCGTGGTCGACGAGGCCGGGCAGTACTCGCTCGCCAACACCCTGGCCGTGTCCCGGGCCGCGCGCCGGCTGCTGCTGCTCGGGGACCCCCAGCAGCTGCCGCAGGTCTCGCAGGGCACCCATCCCCTGCCCGTCGACGAGTCGGCGCTCGGCTGGCTCTCCCACGGGTCCCCCACGCTGCCGGCGGAGTACGGCTACTTCCTGGACCGCACCTGGCGGATGCACCCCGAGCTGTGCGAGCCGGTCTCCGAGCTCTCCTACGCCGGGCGGCTGGGCTCCGCACCGGCCGCGTCCCGGCGGGAGCTCAGCGGTGTGGCCCCGGGCCTGCGCACCTGCTACGTCGAGCACACCGGCAACCGCACGGCCTCCCCCGAGGAGGCCCGGCAGGTCGTGGCGCTGGCCCGGGAGTTCGTGGGCACCCCGTGGCGTGCCGGTCCGGACGCCGCGCCCGTGGCGCTGACCCCCGCGGACGTGCTCGTGGTGGCGGCCTACAACGCCCAGGTCGAGCTCGTGGCCCAGGAGCTGCGCGCGGCCGGGCTGCGGGACGAGGAGGGCGGAGGGGTCCGGGTGGGCACCGTCGACCGCTTCCAGGGGCAGGAGGCCCCCGTGGTCATCGTGTCCATGGCCGCCTCGTCCGCCGAGGGCCACCGGGGCATGGAGTTCCTGCTGTCCCCCCACCGGCTCAACGTGGCGGTCTCCCGCGGGCAGTGGTGCGCCGTGCTCGTGCGCTCCCCCACCCTGACGGACTACCTGCCCGCCACCCCGGAGGGCCTGCAGCTGCTGGGCCGGTTCACCCGGCTGTGTCGCCGCGGAGCGGGCCCGGGGTCGCCGTGAGCGGCGAGCGCTCGGTGCGCGTGCCCTACGTCCTGCACTTCGAGAGCCGGACGGTGGTGCTCGGGGAGCCGGCCCACCTCGAGGAGCTCGACGCCCTGCTGCGGGGCGCGGGGGTGGCCACCCGCCCCACCTACTGGCACGGGATGCAGCGGGACGACCCGGGAGCGGCCCTGAACAGCGTGGGCACCGACCTCACCGCGGAGCACTTCTGGGACCGGGTCGACGCCGGGGCCTTCGCCGCCGCGCGCTGGCCCGTGGACCTGGACGGCCCGCTCTACCTGCCCGCCCCGCCGTGGTGGGTGCAGCGGGCCCGGGCGTGGGAGTACGACCCCGTGGCGCCGGCCCTGGGCGCGGCCGAACCCGGCGGCTGGCTGCGCGTGCCCGGCTGGGCCGGCACCGAGAACAACGACGCCGGGGGGCCGGTGGGGCTGCTGCAGCTCACCGACCCGGCGTCCTTCTGGGTGCTCGCCTCCGACGCCGACCTCACGGAGGTCGCCGCCACGGCCAAGGAGCTCGCCCGGTTCCGGCAGGGCTTCGACCGGCTCACGGCCTACTTCGACCCCGACGACCGGATCGGCTGCCTGCGCCTGCCCCTGATCTGCCGGGAGCCGCTGGAGGACGAGCTGCTCGCCCGGGGCGTGGACATCGAGCCGCGGTTCTGGGAGTGAGCCCCGGCCGCGCCGCCGGGACCGGGCTCCCGCGGTGACCGATACTGGGAGCGTGTACGTCGTGAGCCTGGACCAGCGCCACCGCGAGGCAGGGGACCTCGCGCCGGCGCTGCTGCGCCGGCTCGGGGACCTCGGGACCGTGGTGCCCTTCCAGGGCGCCCGGGCGCACGCGGTGCAGGGCATCACCGCGGACCCGGCCGAGGCGGTGGCCGCGGCCCTGGCCGGGCTGCGCGGCGAGGCGTGGCGCGTGGGGATCGGAGTGGGCCCGGTCGGGCTCGAGACCGTCACCGGCGCCGACGGGCGGACGGGCCTGCGCGCCGACGGTCCCGGGACGGTGCAGGCCCACCACGCCGCCGCGGCGGCCGCCCGGACGGGGCGGGTCCCGGTGTGCGTGGCCGCGGAGGACGCCGCGGCCGCGGCCCGGGCCCAGTCCGTGCTGCGGCTGCTGGGGCGGATCGTGGCCCAGCGCACGGCGGCGGAGTGGCGCGTCGTGGACCTCCTCGTCCCCGGGGCGCGCGGCCAGCAGAAGGTCGTGGCCGGGGAGCTGGGCATCACCCCGCAGGCCGTCTCCAAGGCGGTGGCGCGCGCCCTGTGGCAGGAGGAGTGGGACGCCCGCCCCGCCGCGGCGCGGCTGCTCGAGCTGTGCGCACCGCCCGGAGCCGGCCCGGGGGCTCAGGCCTCGACGATGAACCCCTCGGAGAGCATCCACTCGTAGGCGACGTCGGCCGGGTCCCGTCCCTCGACGTCCACCTGCCGGTTGAGCTCCTGCATCACGTCGTCGGTCAGCGCCTGGGAGATCGGCTCCAGGACCTCTTCCAGGGCCGGGAACTCCTGCAGCAGCTCCGTGTTGAACACCGGGGCGGCGTTGTAGGCCGGGAAGAACTGCCGGTCGTCCTCGAGGACGGTCAGGTCCAGGGCGGGGATGCGGCCGTCGGTCGAGAACACCTCCCCGAAGTTGCACTCGCCGCTGTCCGTGGCCGAGTAGATCGCCCCGGTGTCGTAGATGCCGATGTTGTCCTCCGGCACCTCGCTGCCGCGGTCGAGGCCGTAGTGGGCGAGCAGCGGGGTCAGCCCGTCGCTGCGGGAGTTGAACTCCGCCTCGACGCAGAACGTGCGCTCGGCCACCGGCAGCTCCGCGATGTCCGAGACCGTCTCCAGCCCGTTGGCCTCGGCGTACTCCGTGCGCACGGCCATGGCGTAGGTGTTGTTGAGCGCGGCCGGGGCCCCCCAGGTCAGCCCGTTGCCCAGGTCCTCGTCGTGCACGGCCTGCCACTGCTCCTGCTGGTCCGGGATGCCCTGCTCGTGGCCGAGGTAGGTGAGCCACGCCGTGCCGGTGTACTCGAGGGTCAGGTCGGCGTCCCCGGACAGCATGAGCTCGCGCACCGGCTGGGAGCCGGGCACGTTGGTGAGGTCCTCGGTCTCGAAGCCTGCGGCCTCCACGGCCAGCACGGCGATCTTGCCGAGGATCAGCTGCTCGGTGAAGTTCTTGGACGTCACCTTCACCTCGGTCCCCTCGGCGCCCTCGACGGGCTGGATGGAGCCGGGCTCGGCGGCGGGCACGTAGGCGGTGGAGGGCTCCAGCCCGCAGCCGGCCAGCAGCAGCGCGGCGCCGGAGAGCAGCAGGGCGGCGCCCGCGGGGCGTGGGGTTCTCATCGCAGTCCCTTCGGGCGCGCGACGTGCTCCACGACGCGGCCGATCCAGTCGATGGTCAGCGCGAGCAGCGCCACGAGGATCGAGCCGGCGACGAGCACCCGCACGAGGTCGAGGTTGACGCCCGTGGTGATCAGCAGCCCCAGTCCACCGCCGTTGACGAAGGTGGCCAGGGTGGCGGTGCCGACCACCAGGATCAGCGCGGTCCGCACCCCGGCCAGCATGACCGGCACCGCCAGCGGCAGCTCGACACGGAGCAGGACCGCGAGCGCGCTCATGCCCATGCCGCGGCCGGCCTCCACGAGGCTGCGGTCGACGCCGTCGAGGCCGACCATGGTGTTCTTGAGCACGGGCAGGATCGCGTAGACGATCAGGGCGACCACGGAGGCCTGGAAGCCGAAGCCCAGCCAGAACGCGAACAGCACGATCAGCCCCACGGCCGGGGCGGCCTGGCCGATGTTCGCCACGGCGATCACCGGGCCGGTGAGGAAGCGCAGCGGCGCGCGGGTGAGGAGGATCCCCACCGGCACGGCCACCAGCAGCACCACCACGGTGGCCACCACGGTCAGCTGCAGGTGCTGCACCGTGAGGTCCCACAGCGCCCGGGGCGCAGGGTCACCGCCTCGGTCTCCGTCAGCTCCGCGGTGGACAGCCACAGCGCCAGCAGGCCCAGCGCCGCGAGGATCGCCACGGGCTGCAGGAGCATCCCGCGCCAGGTCCGCCGGTCGACGTCGGCGGAGGCGTCCGGGGCCGCCGGGCCGTCCTGGGGCCCGGGGCCGGCCGCCGCGGGCCGTTCCGCCTGCGTGCTCATCGGTCCCCACCGCCGGGACCGGCCGGGCTCACGGCGGGCATCTCCCCCGTGTTGTGCCCCAGCGGCGCCTCCTCGGGGTCCACGGCGCGGCGGGCCTCCGTGATGGCGGCCATGACGGTCTCCACGTAGATGACGCCCTCGAAGCGGTCCCGGGGCCCGACCACGAGGGCCGCTCCGGTGCTCGAGACGAGCATCGTGTCCAGCGCGTCGTTGAGCGTGGCACCGGTGCCGACCAGCGGCAGCCGCTCGTTGCGGTCGCCGGGGACCGTGCTGAAGCGCTCCAGCTGGCGGCGGGCGGGCCAGGACAGCGGGCGGTCCCGGTCGTCGAGGACCACGACGTCCCGGGTGCCGGCCTGCTCGCCGCGGGCGAGCACCGCCTGCACGTCCTCGCCGGGCCGGGCGGTCACGGCGGGGACGAGGTCCACCTCCCGGACCCGGGTGAGGGTCAGCTGCTTGAGCCCGGCGCCCGTGCCGATGAAGTCCTCCACGAACTCGTCGGCGGGCTCGGCCAGGATCCGCTCGGGGGCGTCGTACTGGACCACCTGGGCGCCCTCGTCGAAGACCGCGATCCAGTCGCCCAGCTTCACGGCCTCGTCGAAGTCGTGGGTGACGCACACGATGGTCTTCTGCAGCTCGTGCTGGATGTTGATGAGCTCGTCCTGCAGGCGCTGCCGGGTGATGGGGTCCACGGCGCCGAAGGGCTCGTCCATGAGCAGCACCGGCGGGTCCGCGGCCAGCGCGCGCGCCACTCCCACGCGCTGCTGCTGCCCGCCCGAGAGCTCCCGGGGATAGCGGTCCCGGTACACGGCCGGGTCGAGGGAGACGAGCTCGAGCAGCTCGTCCACGCGGGCGGCGATGCGGGCCCGGTCCCAGCCGAGCATCTTCGGGACCATGCCGATGTTGGTGGCCACGCTCATGTGCGGGAAGAGCCCGCCGGCCTGGATGACGTAGCCGATGCCGCGGCGCAGCTCGTCGCCGTTCATCGAGGTGACGTCCTGGCCGTCGATCACGATCCGGCCCTCGGAGGGCTCGATGAGCCGGTTGATCATCTTCAGGGTGGTGGTCTTGCCGCACCCGGAGGGTCCCACGAGCATCACGGTGCTGCCCGCGGGGATCTCCAGGGTCAGCCCGTCCACGGCGGCCCTGGCCTGCCCGGGGTACCGCTTGGAGACGTTCTCCAGCAGGATGCGGGCTCCGGTGACGGAGGGGGCGGTGCGGGGGGCGGAGTCAGACACGGATACCTCGCGATGTGGTGAGTCGGCCGAGCAGCACGAGCAGCCCGTCCAGGATGAGGGCGACGACGACGACCGCCACGACGCCGGTGAGGACCGAGGCCAGGGAGTTGGCGCCGCCGAGCCGGGACAGGCCGGAGAAGATGAAGCCGCCCAGGCCTGGGCCGAGGACGTAGGCGGCGATGGCGGCCACGCCCATCACCATCTGGGCGGAGATCCGCATGCCGGCCTGGATGACCGGCCAGGCCATCGGCAGCTCGACCCGCAGGAACGTGGCGCCACGGCTCATGCCCAGACCGCGGGCGGCCTCGACGGTGGCCGGCGGGACACCGGCCAGGCCGACCACCGCGTTGCGCAGGACCGGCAGGACGGCGAAGAAGGTGACGACCACGACCGCGGGCAGCACCCCGAAGCCCAGCGGGGCGATGAGCAGGCCGATGAGGGCGAAGGAGGGGATGGTCAGACCCACGGCGGAGACGTTGTTGGCCACGGTGGTGAGCCGGGGCGAGCGGTAGCACAGGGCCGCCAGGGCCACCGCGAGGACCGTGGCCAGCACCAGGCACTGGACCACCAGGGAGAAGTGCTGCCAGCTGGCGAAGAGGATCTGCTCCCACCGGTCGGACACGTAATCGAGCACGGTACGCCTTTCGGCTTGTCGGCGATGACGTGGTCACCCGGTCTGCCGAAAACCCTATCACCAGGGCCTCCCCCGGGCGTGGCCCGGGTCACTCCCGGGGGCGGAGCCGGTTGTCCGGTGCCCCCGCCGTTGGCAGACTCGGGGGATGACACGGACCCCGGAGACGTACGACGTGGTGGTGATCGGCGGCGGGCCGGTCGGCGAGAACGCGGCCGGCCGCGTGGTGCGGGGCGGGCTGAGCGCCGCGCTCGTGGAGGCGCAGCTCGTGGGCGGGGAGTGCTCCTACTGGGCCTGCGTCCCCTCCAAGGCGCTGCTCCGCCCGGGCGCCGCGGTCGAGGCCGCCCGGGGGGTGGCCGGGGCCGCGCAGGCCGTCACCGGGCGCCCGGACGCGGCCGCGGCGCTGCGCCGCCGGGACGCCTTCGCCGCGCACTGGGACGACTCGGGCCAGGCCGAGTGGCTCGCCGGAGCCGGCGTGGAGCTGCTCCGGGGACGGGCGCGGCTGACCGGGCCGCGGCAGGTCGAGGTGACCGCCGGGGACGGGGGCGTGCGCCGGCTCGCGGCCCGCCACGCCGTGGTGCTGGCCACGGGCTCGCGCCCGGTCGTGCCTCCGGTGCCGGGGCTGGCGGACGCGCCGTTCTGGGGCACGCGGGAGGCCACCGCCGCCCGGGAGGTCCCCGGCTCCCTCGCGGTGCTCGGCGGCGGGGTGTCCGGCACGGAGCTGGCGCAGGCCTTCGCCCGGCTGGGCTCCCGGGTCACCGTGGTCGCCCGCAGCCGGCTGCTGGGCGCGTTCCCGCGGCCGGCCGCACGGCTGGTGGCCGACGCGCTGGAGGCCGAGGGGGTCACCGTCCTCGAGGGACGGGGCACGGACCGGGTCCGGCACGGCGAGGACGGCATCGAGCTCGTCCTCGACGACGGCGGGACGGTCTGCGCGGAGCGGCTGCTCGTGAGCACCGGGCGGCGCCCCGCCCTGGACGGCCTCGGGCTCGAGGAGCTCGGCCTGGACCCCGCGGAGCTGCAGGTGGACGCCTCCGGGCGGGTGGCCGGACCGCAGGAGCAGTGGCTGTACGCGGCGGGGGACGCCGCGGGCGGCCCGCTGCTGACCCACCAGGGCAAGTACGAGGCGCGCGCCGTGGGGGACGCCGTCGTGGCCCGCGCCGCCGGGCGGCTCGGGGACTCCGTTCCCGCGTGGTCGCGGTACGCGTCCACCGCCGACGCCTGCGCCGTGCCGCAGGTGGTGTTCACCGATCCCGCGGTGGCCTCCGTGGGCCGGTCCGCGGAGCAGGCCCGCGCGGACGGGCTGGAGGTGGACGTCGTGGAGCACGACATCGACGTGGCGGGGGCCTCCTTGCACCGGGACGGCTACCGCGGCTGGGCCCGCCTCGTGGTGGACCGGCGCCGCCGCACGATCGTCGGAGCGTTCTTCGCGGGCCCGGACGTGGCGGAGCTGCTCCACGCGGCGACCGTGGCCGTGGCCGGCGAGGTTCCGGTGGAGCGGCTGTGGCACGCGGTGCCCGTCTTCCCCACGATCAGCGAGGTGTGGCTGCGCCTGCTCGAGGAGTACGGCCTGTGAGCCGCACGCCTCACAGCAGGGAGCGCAGGATCCGGGCGACGCCGTCCTCGTAGACGGTGTGGGTGACCTCGTGGCAGGCGGCGGCGACCTCGTCCGGGGCCTGGCCCATGGCGACGCCGCGGGCGGCCCAGTCGAGCATCTCGATGTCGTTGCGGCCGTCGCCGACCGCCACCGTGTGGGAGGGGTCCACGCCGAGCCGGCGGCGGACCTGCTCCAGGGCGCTGGCCTTGGAGACGCCGTTGGCGGCGATGTCCAGCCAGGCGCTCCAGCCCACCGAGTAGGTGACCCCGTGCAGGCCGGCCTCGTCGATGGCCAGGGCGAACTCCTCCGGGGTGTGCTCGGTGCTGTAGACGACCATGCGCACGGCCTGCATCTGGGCGAGCTGGTGCAGGTCCACGCCCACGGCCTCGATGCCGAAGGAGGCGTCCTGGAAGCGCTCCGTGGAGTAGAAGGACCCGTCCTCGGTCTCGAGGGCGAACTTCGCCGTGGGCAGGCGCTGCTCGAGGGCCTCGAGGGCCTGGCCGGGGTCGAAGGAGACGCACTCGAGCACGCGGTGGTAGTCGGGCAGCCCCGGGTCCAGCTCGAGGGTCATGCCGCCGTTGGAGCACACGGCGTAGCCGCGCTCCTGGCCGATGAGCTCGACCACGGGCAGGGTCGCCCCCTTGGAGCGGCCGGTCGAGATGACCACGTGGTGGCCGGCCCGGAGCACGGCGCGGGCCGCGTCGCGCACCGCCGGGGACATGTGCCCGTCGTGGTCCACGAGGGTGCCGTCGACGTCGAGGGCCACGAGGTAGCGGACCCCCGCCTCCTTCTTCCACCCGTTGGAGCGGGGCGGCTGGACCTTGAGCGGGACGCGGACGTCCGCGGCCGAGCGCGTGGGGGCGGTGGTGCCGCCGGTGTCGCCGAGGTCCTCCGAGTGTTCGACCTTCAGCGGGACGGTGGAGTTGATGCTGATCAGTTCGTGCTGGTCCTCGGTGCCAGCCGTCTTTTCTTTCGTCATGCGGGACATGGTGCCACATGACACCGACAGGGTGACCAGCATTTCGGTATGAGATGAATACGGGTCGAACGCGACCCGTCGGTTCAGCGCCGGACGGGGATGGTCTCCTGGCCGCGCAGGTAGGGGCGCAGCGCCTCCGGCACGCGCACGGACCCGTCCGCCTGCTGGTGCGTCTCCAGGATCGCGGCCAGCCAGCGGGTGGTCGCGAGCGTGCCGTTGAGGGTGGCCACCGTGCGGGTGCCGCCCTTGCGGGCCTTGCCGGCGTCTTCCGTGCTGCCGGGCAGCCGCTCGCGCACGTTGAGCCGCCGGGCCTGGTAGGTGGTGCAGTTGGAGGTCGAGGTCAGCTCGCGGTACCGGCCCTGGGTGGGCACCCACGCCTCGCAGTCGAACTTGCGCGCGGCCGAGGCGCCGAGGTCCCCGGCGGCGGTGTCGATCACCCGGTAGGCCAGCTCGCAGCGGGTGAGCATCTCCTCCTCCCAGCCGAGCATCCGCGCGTGCTCGGCCTCGGCGTCCTCCGGGGAGCAGTAGACGAACATCTCCAGCTTGTTGAACTGGTGGACGCGGATGATGCCGCGGGTGTCCTTGCCCCCGGAGCCGGCCTCGCGGCGGTAGCAGGAGGACCAGCCCGCGTAGCGCAGCGGCCCGTCGGCGAGGTCGAGGATCTCGTCCGCGTGGTACCCGGCGAGGGGCACCTCGGAGGTGCCCACCAGGTAGAGCTCGTCCTTGCCCACGTGGTAGATCTCGTCCGAGTGGGCGATGTCGAAGCCCGTGCCGCTCATGATCTCCGGGCGCACGAGGTTGGGCGTGGTCATGGGGACGAAGCCGTTGTCCAGGGCCAGGTCCTGGCCCATGAGCAGCAGGGCGGTCTCGAGCCGGGCGACGTCGCGCTTGAGGAAGTAGAACCGTGCCCCGGAGACCTTGGCGCCGCGCTCCATGTCGATGCCGTCCACCAGCTCGCCGATCTCAAGGTGGTCGCGGGGCTCGAGGCCCTCGGCGGCGAAGTCCCGCGGCTGCCCCACGGTCCGCAGCACGACGTAGTCGTCCTCACCGCCGGTGGGGACGCCGTCGAGGATCAGGTTCTCGACCACGGAGACCAGCTCGTCCTGTCGGGCGCGGGCCGCCTCGGAGGCCGCCTGCGCCTCCTTGACCCGGGCGGCCAGCTCCTTGACCTCGGCCAGCAGCGCCTGCTTCTCCTCGCCCCGGGCGCGGGCCACCTGCTTGCCGAACGCGTTCTGCTCGGCCCGCAGGTTCTCGTACTCGGTGATCAGGTTGCGGCGCGCGACGTCCGCCTCCAGGATCCGGTCGATCAGGGACGAGTCCGCCCCGCGGGCGCGCTGCGAGGCGCGGAAGACGTCGGGGTGCTCACGGAGCTGGTTGATGTCGATCACCCTGACAGGGTACCGAAGACCCGTGCTCGGGCCGGGCGGGGCCGGCGGGTTAGGCTGGAGGACCGCCGCCATCCGCCCGGCGCCCCGGAACGGGCGCGCCGCGCCGTGCGGTCACCGCACGATGCCGCCCACCCCCAGCACCGCCGAACCGAGGAGTCCTCGCGTGACCGCCACTCCAGTGGGCCCGAAACGGGTCGCCGTCGTCATCAACCCGATCAAGGCCGACGCGGACCTCGCCCGCGACGCCATCATCATCGGCTGCCGCAAGGGCGGGCTGCCGGACCCCGTCTTCTTCGAGACGGAGGAGGACGACCCCGGGTTCTCCATGACCCGCCGGGCGCTGGAGCAGGGCTTCGACCTCGTCCTCGCCGCCGGCGGCGACGGCACCGTGCGGGCCGTCGCGGAGACCCTCGTCGACGGGGACGTCCCGATGGGCCTGCTGCCGCTGGGCACGGGCAACCTCCTGGCCCGCAACCTCGGCGCCGACCTCGGCGACCCGCACCGCAACGTGGACATCGCGCTCTTCGGCGCGGAGCGGGCCATCGACATGGCGACCTTCCGGGTGGAGCTGGCCGACGGAACGGTGCAGGACCACGCCTTCTGCGTGATGGGCGGGGCCGGCTTCGACGCGCAGATCATGACGGACACCAAGGACGAGCTCAAGAAGCTGGTCGGCTGGGCCGCCTACGGGGAGGCCGGGGTCCGGCACCTGTTCGCCCCGCCGCGGTGGGCCCGGTTCCGGATCGACGACGGCGAGTGGCAGAGCCGCCGGGTGCGCTCCGTGATGGCCGCCAACTGCGGGATCCTCACGGCGGGGATGATCCTGGTGCCCCAGGCGAAGATCAACGACGGCGTGCTGGACCTCGTCGTGATGTCCCCGCGCAGCACCCTGGAGTGGGCGCTGATGGCCGCGAAGGTCGTGTTCCGGCAGCGGCGGGACCTGCCCGTGATCGAGTTCTTCGCCGGGAAGAAGGTGCGCGTGGAGTTCCACGAGCCCATCGAGTCCCAGGTGGACGGGGACGGCACGGGACGGATCACCGGCTTCGAGTCCGAGATCCTGCCGGGCGTGCTCTCGGTGCGCGTGCCCCCCTCCCAGGCCGACTGACGCGCGGGCCCGCCGGCCCGGCCGGGCGGCCGGCCCGCGCGGCCTGCGGGCTGGTCCAGTCGACCGGGCCGGTTCAGTCGACCGGGTCGGGGCGGCGGCTGAGACCCGCCACGAACGCGCCCATCAGGGCGACCACCGCCCCGCCCACCGCGAGCAGCGGGCCGCGCCCCTGGTCCGGGAACGAGGACACCGGCTCGGGGATGACCCGGGCGGCCGGCACGAGGTCCTCCACCGTCCGCGGGTCGTCGGCGGCAGGGGCCGGAGCGGGCTCGGTGCGGACCACCCCGGAGGTCTCCGGGGTCGCGGCGGCGGCCGGGGGCGCGGCGAGCACGCAGGCCAGCACGGCGGGCGCGGCGGCGAGAGCGAGACGGCGGGCGGCGGGAGCAGGCATGATGGCACCTCCGGTCGGGCTCGGCACCGACCCGGGGGGTCGATCGACACCGGCTGAAGATCGCGGGAACGGACGTGCCCGCACCACCCATGGTGCATGTATTCGCAATAGCTAACAAGCGGCGGGCGGCGCGGGACGTTCCGTTACGCGGGACCCGCTCCCGCCGCCCCGGGCCTGTGGGCCCCGCGGCCCTGCAGCGCGGCGACCCAGGCGGCGGCCTCGCGGAAGGCGCCGTCGGAGTGGTGCCGCGCCACGGTGGCGAGCTTGTGGTCGGCGCGCGGGTAGGAGCCGAGGAACCGGGTGCTCGGGCAGACCCGGCGCAGGCCCATGAGGCGTCGGCCACGCGGGCGTCGTGCAGGTGCCCGTCCACGTCGACGCTGAAGAAGTACTCCCCCAAGAAGTTGCCCGTGGGACGGGACTCGATCCGGGAGAGGTTCACCCCGCGGGTGGCGAACTGCTCGAGGATCTCCATCAGTGCCCCGGCCCGGTCCTCCCACAGCGGGATGACCAGCGTGGTGCGGTCCGCGCCGGTGCGCGGCGGCAGGGGCGCGTCCGGGCGGGCCACGAGCACGAAGCGCGTCACCGCGGCCCGGTTGTCCCCGATGTCCTCGGCGAGCACCTCGAGCTCGGGGTGCTGCTCGACGACCACGGGAGAGCACACCGCGGCCTCGAAGCCGGGCTCCGCCGCCGCACCGGGCAGCAGCGACAGGGCCGCCGCGGCCGTGGAGGACGCCGGGACGTAGTCGGCGCCGGGCAGGTGCCCGTCCATCCAGCCGCGCACCTGCGCCCAGGCGTGGGAGTGCGTGGACACGGTACGGACGTCGGCGAGGGTCGTGCCCGGCGCGGCCACGAGGACGAAGCTGACGGGCACGAGCGCCTCGCGCACGATGCGCAGCTCGCTGCCGGTGGCCACGGCGTCGAGCGTGGCGGTCACCCCGCCCTCCACGGAGTTCTCGATGGGGACCATCGCGGCGTCGACCTCGCCGGCGCGGACGGCCGCGAGCGCGACGGGCACGGAGGACACCGGGCGGCGCTCGGCCTCCCGCGCGCCCTCCACGCCGAGCAGGGCGGCCTCCGTGAAGGTGCCGGCGGGGCCCAGGTAGGCGTATCTCAACGGACGGTCGGCGTCTGGCCCGTCTCGGACACCATGGGCTTCTCGGCGTCCATCCACGCCCCCATGCCGCCCAGGACGTTGACCGGGTCGAAGCCGTACTGCTGGAGGTAGGCCGTGGCCCTCAGCGAGCGGCCGCCGGAGCGGCAGATCACGTAGACGTCCTCGTCCGCGGGCACCTCGCCGTAGCGCTCGGGGAGCTGGCCCAGCGGGATGTGCTGGGCGCCCGCGATGTGCCCGGCCTCCCACTCGGTGTCCTCGCGCACGTCCAGGATGCGCGCGTCCTCGGGGATCTCCTCCACCGAGGCGCTGGGCAGGTTGTCCAGGTTGTCCATCGTGCGGGTCCTCTCGTTGCGGGTGGGTCTGCGCTGACCAGCCTAGTCCGCGGCCGCTGCGGCCGCGGTCCGGAACGGTGCGCCGGCCACGGCCGCAGGACGGCCTCCTGCGGCACGGCGAGAGCCGCCGTGCCGCAGGGGACACGGCGCCGAGGGGCGCCCGCTCAGGGGGAGACGATCTCCTCGTCCTGCAGCGGGAGCTTCTCCTCCCGCCGGGGCGCGTGGATGAGCTTCCTGTTGGCGAACTCCTCGATGCCGAACCGGCCGAGCTCCCGGCCCACGCCGGAGCGCTTGATGCCGCCGAAGGGCAGGTCCGGGGCGGTGCCGGTGACCTCGTTGACGAAGACCATGCCGGACTCGATCCGGGACGCGACCTCCCGGGCCGCGTCCACGTCCGCGGCGAACACCGACCCGCCCAGGCCGAAGGGCGAGGAGTTGGCCAGCTCGACGGCCTCGTCCGCGTCCCGGACCCGGTGCACCACGGCGACGGGCCCGAAGATCTCCTCCTCGTAGGCGCGCATCTGCGGGGTGACGTCCGTCAGGACCGTGGCCTCCATCCAGGCCCCCGGACGGTCGACCGGGGTGCCGCCGGCGCGGACGGTGGCACCCTTCTCGACGGCGTCCTGCAACTGCGCGGCCACGCCGTCGCGGGCCGCGACCGAGGACAGGGGGCCCAGCAGGGTCTTCCGGTCGGTCGGGTCCCCCGGCTCGACCGCGTCCATGGCCTGCGCGAACGCGTCGACGAACCGGTCGTAGGCCTCCTCGACCACGATGAAGCGCTTGGCGGCGGTGCACGCCTGCCCGGTGTTGCCGAGCCGGCCCAGCACGGCGTGCTTGACCGTGTTCTCGAGGTCCTCGGCGTCGAGCACGACGAACGGGTCGGACCCGCCCAGCTCGAGCACGACCTTCTTGAGGTGGCGGCCGGCGAGCTCGGCGACGGCCGACCCGGCGCGCTCGGAGCCCGTGAGGGACACGCCCTGGACGGTCCGGGCGGGGATGACGATCTCGGCGATCTGCTCGTTCGTGGCGAAGACGTTGCGGTAGACGTCCTCGGGGAACCCGGCCTCGCGGAAGAGCTGCTCCTGGACCAGGGCGGCCTGCGGCACGCTGGGCGCGTGCTTGAGGACGACGGTGTTGCCGAGCATCAGGTTCGGGGCCGCCAGCCGGGCGACCTGGTAGTACGGGTAGTTCCACGGCATGATGCCGAGGATCGAGCCGGTGGGCTCCAGCACCACCTCGGCGTCCCCGCCCGTGGAGGGCTCGAGCTTCTCCCCGGCCATGAACCGCTCGGCGTTCTCGGCGTAGAACTCGTAGATGCTCGCCACGAGGAGCACCTCGCCCACGGCCTGGCGGGCGGGCTTGCCCATCTCCTCGGTGAGCAGGGCGGCGAGCTCGCGCTTGCGCTCGCGGTAGAGCTCCGCCAGCGCGCGCATGCGCGCGGCGCGCTCCGGCACGGGCGTGCTGCGCCAGCTGCCGAAGGCCCGGTGCGAGCGCTCGACCACCTCCCGGACCTCGGCGTCGGTGGCGGTCGGGAACTCCCGGACGGTCTGCCCGGTGGCGGGATTCACTGTTGCGTAGGTCATGCCCCCGAGCCTATGCGCGGGCTCCCCCCGGCCGCACGGGACCGCGTCCGTGTTCGCCGCGGGCGTCCCCGGGGTCCGGACTTTCAGGTGGCTCACAGAAACGAAACAATGGCTGTGTACGTTGTCCCCCGGCCGCCGGACCTCCGCACGGCCCCCCCCCCACCGGACACCCCACCCCGGCGTCCCCGACACGAAGGAATCACGGCCATGAGCAGCAACGAACCCCGGGGCGCGACACCGCTCGCCCCGGACCGCGAGGACCACGGCTTCAAGAAGGTCCTGGGCCGCCTCGACGCGATCGGCCTCGGCTTCGGCGCGATGATCGGCTTCGGCTGGGTCATCCTCACCGGGGACTGGCTGGTGGAGGCCGGAACCATGGGCGCCGTGCTCGCCCTCGTGACCGGCGGGCTGATCATGGCCGTGGTCGGCCTGGTCTACGGCGAGCTCGTGGCGGCCATGCCGTACGCGGGCGGTGAGCACAACTACCTGCTGCGCGGCATGGGCGCCCGGTGGGCCTTCATCGGCTCCTGGGCCATCACCGGCGGCTACATCACCATCGTGGCCTTCGAGGCCGTGGCCGTGCCCCGCACGGTGCAGTACATCTTCCCCGGCCTGAGCCAGATCCCGCTGTGGACCGTCGCCGGCTTCGAGGTGAACCTGACCTGGGCCCTGGTCGGGGCGCTGACCGCCGTCCTGATCACCGCGATCAACATCCGGGGCGTCAAGCACGCGTCCACGGTGCAGATCTTCGTGATCCTGTTCCTGCTGATCGTGGGTCTGATGATGCTCTTCGGGGCGTTCACCCGCGGCTCGGTCGCCACCATGGAGCCCTTCTTCACGAGCGGCACCGCCGGCTTCTTCCTCGTGCTCGTCACCGTCCCGTTCCTGTTCGTCGGCTTCGACGTCATCCCGCAGGTCTCCGAGGAGATGCACCTGCCGGCCAAGCAGCTGGGCGGGACCATCATCGTCTCCGTCCTGCTCGCCGCGGCGTGGTACGTCATGGTCGTGCTCACCACGTCCTCGGCGATGTCCGGCGCGGACATCGCCGGCGCGGACATCGCCGTGGCCGACGCCATGGGCGCCATGTTCGGCAGCACCGCCGTCGCCAACCTGCTCATCGCGGGCGGTCTGGCCGGCATCCTCACCTCCTGGAACTCCCTGCTCATGGGCGCGTCCCGCCTGCTGTGGGCGCTCGGCAACTCCCGGATGGTGCCGCGGTGGTTCGGCCGGCTGCACCCCAGGTACGGCACCCCGGCCAACGCCCTGCTGTTCGTGGGCGCCATCTCCTTCGTGGCGCCGTTCTTCGGCGCGGAGATGCTGGGCTGGCTGGTGGACTCCGGCTCCCCGTCGATCGTGATCGCCTATGCCCTGGTCTCGGTGGTCTTCGTGATCCTGCGCCGGCGCGAGCCGGACATGGACCGTCCCTTCAGGATCGGGGGCCGCAGCCACGGCGGCACGGCCATCGGCGTGCTCTCGGTCGTCCTGTGCGTCGGCCTCATCAGCCTGTACCTGCCCGGCATGCCCGCGTTCCTGAGCGCGCCCGCCTGGACGATCTTCGGGCTGTGGTGGCTGCTCGGTCTGGTGTTCCTGCTGCGCATCCCCACCGGGATCCACCCCGGGGTCGACGCCGAGCACCGCCTCGTCGCCGAGGTCGACCGCCGGCGCCCGAGCGCCGGGGCCTGATCCGGCACAGCATCCCGGGGCGGCTCGGACGAGGCACCCCGGGATGCTGTGCACTGTGCCCATCGGGGCACAGAAAGTTCAGCACTCCGCCTTTCGGGCGGAGAGCTAGTCTGAGCTCGTCGAGGGGCCACGGGGCCTCCCCGGCAGCCCCCGGCGACCGGCCCGGCACCCGGTGCGGCGTTCCGGGGGGACACCGGGGCCCGTCACGGTCGCCCGGGGACTCGTACCATGGACGAGCGGGCCCAGTGCTGTCGCCCGCCCGTCCGACCACCCCGTTGACGCACCGAGCAGGCACCGGCCCCGGTGCCCGGGGCGTGCGTCGAGATAGAGAGGCTGATTCATGAGCATCACGGACCAGACGGCCACGGCCGCTCCCATCCAGGACCGCATCTCCGCGCTGCTGGCCAAGACCCCCACCGGGCTGCTGATCGACGGCCAGTGGCGGGAGGCCTCCGACGGGGGCACCTTCGAGGTGGAGAACCCCGCCACCGGCGAGGTGCTCGCCACCATGGCCTCGGCCACCCGCGAGGACGCCGCCGCCGCCATGGACGCCGCCGCGGCCGCCCAGGAGTCCTGGGCCCGCACCCCCGCCCGGGTCCGCTCGGAGATCCTGCGCCGGGCCTTCGACCTCGTCCAGGAGCGCGCGGAGGACCTGGCGCTGCTGATGACCCTGGAGATGGGCAAGCCCGTCGCCGAGGCCATGGGCGAGGTGAAGTACGGGGGTGAGTTCCTGCGCTGGTTCTCCGAGGAGGCCGTGCGCGACTACGGCCGCTACGTTCAGGCACCCGAGGGCACCCTGCGGATGCTGGTGACCCGCAAGCCGGTGGGCCCGTGCCTGCTGATCACCCCGTGGAACTTCCCGCTGGCCATGGCCACCCGCAAGGTCGCCCCTGCCGTGGCCGCCGGCTGCACCATGGTGCTCAAGCCGGCCCGGCTGACCCCGCTGACCTCCCAGTACTTCGCGCAGATCATGATCGACGCCGGGATCCCGGCCGGGGTGCTCAACGTGGTCTCCTCCAAGTCCGCCTCGGACGTCTCCGAGCCGATCATGGCCGACCCGCGCCTGCGCAAGGTCTCCTTCACCGGCTCCACCCCGGTGGGCAAGCAGCTGATGAAGGCCGCCACCGACAACGTGCTGCGCACCTCCATGGAGCTCGGCGGCAACGGCCCGCTGATCGTCTTCGAGGACGCCGACATCGACAAGGCCGTGACCGGGGCGATGGCCGCGAAGATGCGCAACATGGGCGAGGCCTGCACCGCGGCCAACCGGCTGCTCGTGCACGAGGACGTCGCCGAGGAGTTCATCGCCAAGCTGGCCGAGAAGATGGCCGCGCTCACCGTCGGGCCCGGCGTGGACGAGGGCGTGAGCGTCGGCCCGCTCGTGGAGGCCAAGGCCAGGGACTCCGTGGAGGAGTTCGTCGCCGATGCCGTCGAGCGCGGGGCGAAGGTCGTGGTCGGGGGCTCCCGCGTGGAGGGGCCCGGCTACTTCTTCCAGCCCACCCTGCTGCGCGACGTGCCCAAGGACGCGAGGGCGGTGTGCGAGGAGATCTTCGGCCCCGTCGCCCCGGTGGTGACCTTCGCCGACGAGGACGAGGCGGTGGAGCTGGCCAACGCCACCGAGTACGGGCTGGCCTCCTACGTGTTCACCGAGAACATCTCCCGCGGCCTGCGCATCGGCGACCGCATCGAGTTCGGCCTGATGGGCCTCAACGTCGGGGTGATCTCCAACGCCGCGGCCCCCTTCGGCGGGGTCAAGCAGTCCGGCCTGGGCCGGGAGGGCGGGGCCGAGGGCATCGCCGAGTACACCACCACCCAGTACATCGGCGTGGAGAACCCCTGGGCCGACGTCCCCAACCCCGGCACCGGCACCCCCGCCTGACCTCCGTCCCCGGACGGTCCGCACCCCGTTCCCGAAAGGACGTCTCCCATGACCGAGACCCTGCCCGACATCCAGTACCGGCTGGAGCAGGTCCGCCGCATCGAGGGCACCCTGCCCGGCCCCCGTTCCGGGGAGCTGTCCGCCCGCCGGCAGGAGGCCGTCGCCTCCGGCGTCGCCTCCAGCGTGCCCGCCTACGCGGCGGACGTGGACGGCGGGATCGTGCTCGACGTCGACGGCAACCAGCTCGTCGACCTCGGCTCCGGCATCGCCGTGACCACCGTGGGCGCCTCCGCCCCCGCCGTGGTCGCCCGGGTCAAGGAGGCCGTGGAGCACTTCACGCACACCTGCTTCATGGTCACCCCCTACGAGGGCTACGTGGCCGTCGCGGAGAAGCTCGCCGAGCTCACCCCGGGCGACTTCCCCAAGAAGGCCGCGCTCTTCAACTCCGGTTCCGAGGCCGTCGAGAACGCCGTGAAGATCGCCCGGGTGCACACCGGCCGCCAGGCGGTCGTCGTCTTCGACCACGCCTACCACGGCCGCACCAACATGACCCTCGCGATGACCGCCAAGGTCATGCCCTACAAGCAGGGCTTCGGCCCGTTCGCCGGCGAGGTCTACCGTGTGCCGGTCTCCTACCCCTTCCGCGACCCGGAGGGCATGACGGGCGCCGAGGCCGCCCGCCGCGCTCTGCTCCAGGTGGAGAAGCAGGTGGGCGCGGGCAACGTGGCCGCCGTCGTGATCGAGCCCATCCAGGGTGAGGGCGGCTTCATCGTGCCCGCCGAGGGGTTCCTGCCGGCGCTGTCCCAGTGGTGCACCGACAACGGCGCCGTGTTCGTCGTCGACGAGGTCCAGGCCGGCGTGGCCCGCACGGGCAAGTGGTTCGCGGTGGACCACGAGGACGTGGTGCCCGACCTGATCACCGTGGCCAAGGGCGTGGCCGGCGGCATGCCGCTGTCCGGCGTCGTCGGCCGCGCCGAGATCATGGACTCCGTGCACGCCGGCGGCCTCGGCGGCACCTACGGCGGCAATCCCGTGGCCTGCGCCGCCGCCCTGGGGGCGCTGGAGACCATCGAGGAGTGGGACCTCATCGCCCGTGCCCGCCGGATCGAGGAGATCATCCGCGAGGAGCTCACCCCGGTGGCCGAGGAGACCGGCATCGTCGGGGAGATCCGCGGCCGCGGCGGCATGATGGCGCTCGAGTTCGTGCTGCCCGGCGGCAAGGAGCCGGACGCGGACGCCGCCAAGGCCATCGCCGCGGAGTGCCTGGCGCAGGGCGTCATCATCCTGACCTGCGGAACCTTCGGCAACATCGTGCGCCTGCTGCCCCCGCTGGTCATCGGCGAGGACCTGCTGCGCGACGGCCCCTCGTGCTCGTCGCCGGTCGGCACCGGATGCGGTCAGCCGGAGCAGCGCTCCTGCAGGGCCCGGGCCTCCCGGGCGACGCTGAGCATGGACCGTTCGCCCTGCCGGTACTCGTCGACGGCCTCGCGGACCGAGGCGATCTGCCCGGAGAGCTCGGGCGGCGCGGTGGCGGCGAGGTCCTCGACCTCGGCGAGCAGCCCGGCCGGGTCCTCCTGCAGCCGCTCCGGGGCGGTGCGGGCCGCCTCCAGCACCCGGGCGCAGGTCTCCTCCACGGTGCTGACCGAGGCCCGGTCCGAGGCCCGGGCCGACGCGCTGCCGGAGGCCGACGGCGCCGGGGCGCCGGGCTCGGCCTCGCGCTCGAAGAGGGAGCAGCCGGTCAGGGCCAGGAGCAGGGCGGACGCCGCCGCGGCACGGGCCGCGGCGGAACGGGGCGGGCGGGAGGTCGGCACGGGGGCCCTCCTGTGCGGATCGGGGACCGCGGTCGCGGTCCGGGCGCCCTCACCCTACTAGCCTGGGCACCACGCCCCACAGTGTGTCCCGGACCGCCGTCCCCGGACCGCCGTGGCCGAGACAGGAGCCGCCGTGACCGGGATCGGGGACCTCACCGCCGTGCAGCTGCGGGACGCGCTCGCGCGCGGGGAGCTGAGCGCCACGGAGACCACGGAGTTCTTCCTCGCCCGGATCGAGGAGCGCAATCCGCAGCTGGGCGCGTTCGTGCACGTGGCGCACGGACCGGCGCTCGCACGGGCCCGCGCCCTCGACGCCCTGCCCGCCGGTGCGCCCCGCGGGCCGCTGCACGGGGTGCCGCTCGCGGTGAAGGACCTGCACGACGTCGCCGGCATGCCCACCGGCTACGGCTCCGCGGCCGTGGCGGACCCGGGGACCGGGGCGGCGGCCGCCGCCGAGGACGACGACCTCGTGGCCGTGCTCACGGCCTCCGGCGCCGTGTGCCTGGGCAAGACCCAGGTCCCCGAGTTCGGCCTCAACTGCTACTCCGAGAACCTCGTGGCCCCACCCGCGCGGAACCCGTACGATCCCACCACCGGCGCCGGCGGATCCTCCGGCGGCCAGGCCGCTGCCGTGGCGGCCGGCATGCTCCCCCTGGCCCCGGGCTCCGACGGCGGGGGCTCCGTGCGCATCCCGGCGGCGGCGTGCGGTCTGGTGGGCCTGAAGCCCAACCGCGGGCGGGTGCCCACCGCCGACGCGCAGTCGGACGCCGCGCAGCTCGTGGTCAACGGACCCATCGCCCGCACCGCGGAGGACGCGGCCCTGCTGCTGGACGTGCTCTGCGCCCCGGCCCGCGGACCGGCCCACGGCAACGTGGTGCACCGGGCGGTGGCCGCCGCACCGGAGTCATCCTTCCTCGAGAGCGTGCGGGCCGCCCGCCGGGGGAACCTGCCCTGGGGCGGGCGGCCGCTGCGGATCGGGGTGAGCACCGCCTCGCCCTTCGACACCGTCCACGACATCGAGGTCTCCCCCGAGGCGCGGGCCGCCCTCGACGCGGGGGTCGCCCGACTGCGGGCGGCCGGGCACGAGGTCGGCGAGGCCTCGATCGGCTACGACCCCGAGTATCCCGGGGCATTCTTCGACGTCTGGACCACCTCGATGGGCACCGCGCCCCTGGACCACGAACAGGCGCAGCGGCTGACCGGCCTGGCGGCGGCGTTCCGCGCCCGCGCCCTGCGCCGCTCGGCCGTCGAGCTCGCGCGCGCCGTGGGCACGCTGCGCCGGATCGAACAGGACGTGATCCGGGCGTACGGGGCCTGGGACATGGTGCTCACGCCCGCGCTCGCCATGACGCCGCGGCCTCTGGGCTGGTACTGGGCCGGGCACGACCAGGAGGACCCCGCCGGCGCGGACCAGGACTACAGGCGTCAGTGCCAGTACACGCCGTGGACCTCCGTGGTGAACGTGGTGGGCCTGCCCGCGGTGACCGTCCCGACGCTGTGGACCAGCCCGGCGGTCGGCGGGCCGGTCGTCCCGATGGGGGTCCAGCTCATCGGCCGCCCCAGCGCGGAGGCGCAGCTGCTCGCCGTCGTCGCGCAGCTCGAGGACGCCCCGCACTGAGTCGCCCGGCACCCGGACGCGGCCCCGGCCCACCGCGCCCGCACCCGCGGCGGACCTGCCGCACGCGAGCGCCCGCCGGCCGTGGCACGGCCGGCGGGCGCGCTGGGTCCGCGGCGGGCTCAGGCGTCCGGCGTGGTGGCCGCCTCGGGGTCCTCCTCCGGCTCGAAGCCGGTCCGGTCCTCGTCGGTGGTCAGCCCGATGCCCTGCTCGTTGTCGGGGACGGTGCCCTCCGGGCCCTTGCCCGAGTCCTCGTTCGTCTCGTCGGGTGCTTCGCTCATGCTGCCGGCCTCCTTGCTGGGTCGTGTCACTGGGTCGTGCGCTCGCTGGTGCCCTCATCCTGTCCCACCGGCCCCGATTCCTCCAGGTCTCCCGCGCGCGCCTCGCGCAGAGCGGAATCGGCGAAACCTGGCGACGTGATCGCGTGCCAGCCTCCGCGCGCCGCGGAGGCTGGCGGTAGGTTGGGCGGCATGACCAATCGTGCGGGCGCCGTCGCCCAACCCAGTGACCTCGTCGACCTCGGCAAGCTCCTCGACGCCTACACGGACGTCGTGCCGGACCCGTCCGACCCGGACCAGCGCGTGGCCTTCGGCACGTCCGGGCACCGGGGCTCGTCCCTGAAGGGCTCGTTCAACGAGCAGCACATCGCCGCGATCACGCAGGCGATCGTGGAGTACCGCGCCGGCCAGCGGATCACCGGGCCCCTGTTCATGGGCAAGGACACCCACGCGCTCTCCGGGCCCGCCCAGGACACCGCGCTCGAGGTGCTGGCCGCCAACGCCGTGACCGTCCTGCTGGACTCCCGCGACGGCTACGTGCCCACCCCGGCGCTGTCCCACGCGATCCTCACCCACAACAGCGGCCGGGTCGAGGGCATGGCCGACGGCATCGTCATCACCCCCTCGCACAACCCGCCCTCCGACGGCGGCTTCAAGTACAACCCGCCCAACGGCGGCCCCGCCGACACCGACGCCACCGAGTGGATCGCCCGGCGCGCCAACCAGTTCCTGGAGAACGGCATGGCGGGGGTCCGCAGGGTGCCCCTGGCGCAGGCCCGTGCGGCGGGGACCACCGGCGGCTACGACTTCCTCGAGGAGTACGTGCGGACGCTGCCGGAGGTCATCGACCTCGGCGTGATCCGGGACTCCGGCCTGCACATCGGCGCCGATCCCATGGGCTCCGCCTCCGTGGCCTACTGGGGCGAGATCGCCCAGCGCTTCGGGCTGAACATGACGGTGGTCAACCCGTCGGTGGATCCGCAGTGGGCGTTCATGACCCTGGACTGGGACGAGAAGATCCGGATGGACTGCTCCTCGCCCTCGGCCATGGCCTCCCTCATCGGCGCCCGGGACAAGTACGACATCGCGACCGGCAACGACGCCGACACGGACCGCCACGGCATCGTGACCCCGGACGCCGGCCTGATGAACCCGAACCACTACCTCGCCGTGGCGATCGACTACCTCTTCCGGCACCGCACCGGGTGGTCCCCGGAGGCCGGGGTCGGCAAGACCCTGGTGTCCTCCTCGATCATCGACCGGGTCGCGGCTCCCTGGGCCGCGAGCTCGTGGAGGTGCCGGTCGGCTTCAAGTGGTTCGTGCCCGGGCTGATGGAGGGCTCGATCGGCTTCGGCGGCGAGGAGTCCGCCGGCGCCTCCTTCCTGCGCACGGACGGCTCCGTGTGGTCCACGGACAAGGACGGGATCATCCTCGCGCTGCTGGCCTCGGAGATCACGGCCCGGACCGGGAAGACCCCGTCCCAGCGCTACGCCGAGCTCACGGCGGACTTCGGCGCGCCCGTCTACCAGCGCATCGACGCGCCCGCGACCCGCGAGCAGAAGGCCGCGCTGAAGCAGCTCTCCCCCGCCCAGGTGGAGGCCGACACCCTGGCCGGGGAGCAGATCACCGCCAAGCTCACCAACGCCCCCGGCAACGGCGCGGCGATCGGGGGACTGAAGGTCACCACCAAGAACGCGTGGTTCGCGGCGCGCCCGTCCGGCACCGAGGACGTCTACAAGATCTACGCGGAGTCCTTCCTCGGCGAGGAGCACCTGGCGCAGGTGCAGCAGGAGGCCAAGGCCCTGGTGGACGACGTCATCTCCTGAGGCGGCCCCGGCCGCCTCAGGGCCGCGGCCGGACCCAGACCGCCTCGGCGGCCAGGACGCCCACCTCCACGACGGCCCCGCCCACCGTCACGGCCACGCCCCGGGGCAGGACCTCGCCCAGCACGAGCTCCGTCCCGGGGCGGATGCCGGCCTCGCCGAGCCGGCGCAGCCGGCCCGGGTCGGCGTCGGAGACCCGGGCCACCACCGCGGTCGTGCCCGGCGGGACCTCGGCCAGCAGCACGGCCGTGGCCGGCGGCACGGTGCCGTCCGGCCGCGGGATGGGGTCCCCGTGCGGGTCCCGCTCCGGGTGGCCGAGGAGGGCGTCCACCCGGGCGATGAACCTCTCGCTCACCGCGTGCTCGAGCACCTCGGCCTCCTCGTGCACCTCGTCCCACGCGTAGCCGAGCCGGGTGGCGAGGAAGGCCTCGAGGACCCGGTGGCGCCGGACCATCTGCACCGCGACCTCCCGGCCCCGGTCCGTCAGCACGATCCCCGCGTGCTCGGTGCGGCCCAGCAGGTTCTGCGCCGTGAGCTTCTTGACGGCCTCCGAGACGGTCGACGGCGACAGGCCCAGCCGCTGGGCCAGGCCGGTGGTGGTCACCGGGTCGGCCGACCACTCCTGGGCCAGCCAGACGGTCTTCAGACAGTCCTGGACGGACCGGTTCAGCTCCTCCGCGCGCATCCCACCAGGGTAGCGACCCGCGGAGCGGCAGCACCCGGCCGCCGGGAGCCGGACGTGGTGGCGCATTGTCCACGCGGCGGCCCCCCGTGTCACGAAGAACCATTCGGAATCTTTCGTGTTGCGCACTGTGACGCCGCCCCGGACACACCGGACGCCGGAGCCTAGCCTGGGAGCAGTGCCCGAGCGGCCCCGGCGCCGCGGTCCCCGTCCTCCCCGGAAGGAATCCCATGTCT
Organism: Kocuria sp. CNJ-770; assembly: GCF_001942375.1. Lineage (NCBI taxonomy): Bacteria > Bacillati > Actinomycetota > Actinomycetes > Micrococcales > Micrococcaceae > Kocuria > Kocuria sp. CNJ-770. Next base: position 3,167 of record NZ_MKJW01000055.1, on the reverse strand, counting down.
CTCCACCTGCTCGAGATCGTGCCCGCCTCCCCGTCCAAGGACGCCGTGACCCAGCTCATCGCCACGGTCTCCGAGGCCGTCCCCGCGGCGGGCGCCGAGGTCATCGAGTCCCAGGTCACGGCCGATCACGGACGGGTCTTCGTGATCGTCGAGGCCGAGGACGCCGCCGAGGGCCTCGCCGGGACGGTGCGCTCCGCCGCCGGTGACGCCGCCACGGAGGTCACCGGTCCCGACGCCGTGCGCCTCGTGGGCGCCGAGCTCGAGGACATCAAGAAGCTGCGGGGTGACGCCCAGTACCTGGTGGAGTGGGACATTCCCGCCGAGATCACCATGGAGCAGTACCTGGCCCGCAAGAAGGCCAACTCCCCGAAGTACGCCGAGGTGCCCGAGGTCTCCTTCCTGCGCACGTACGTGCGCGAGGACACCGCCAAGTGCCTGTGCTTCTACAACGCCCCCGACGAGGCGTCCGTGGAGCGGGCCCGCCAGGCCGTGGGCACCCCGTTCGACCGGCTGTTCAAGCTCAACGTCTGAGCGGACCGCAGCACTCGGCGGCACGGCGGCCCCCACGACCCGGGGGCCGCCGTCGTGCGTCCCGCCCCCGGACCCGCCCCGCCGTGCGCACCGGCCCCGCCCCGCACACCCCGGCAGAACGGAAGACCATGACCCAGTCCACCCGCCCTCCGTCCGCGCCCGGCGGGCCGGCCCTCGGCGGCCGGCCCCTGCTCGCACCGCTGGTCGACTACCCCGACCACGACGTCGTCCGCCGCACGGCCGCGGCACGGGCGCACGACGTCGACACGGCCGTCGAGTCCCCGTGGGAGACCCTGCGCGAACTGGGGGCCCGGGGGCTGCTGGACCTCGGGCTGAGCGGGTCGCTGGCCCAGCAGGCCGCCGTCGTGTTCGACCTGGCCACCGAGTGCACCGCCACGGCGTTCTCCCTGTGGGCGCACCGTGCGACCGTGGAGTACCTGGCCGCCACCGGGACGGAGATCCCCGCGGACGTGCGGTCCGGGGCCGTGCCCGGGTGCTCGGCGATGGCCCCGGCGTTCAAGGACGCCGCCGGCATCGGGGAGATCCCCGTGACCCTCACCGACGGCGCCGCGGGACCGGTCCTCAACGGCACCGTGCCGTGGGCCTCCAACCTGTACCCCGAGGGCGTCGTGGTGCTGCCCGCCGTGCGGGAGGACGGCTCGCGCGCGGTGCTCCGCACCCGGGTCGCGGCGCCCGGCGTGACGGTGCGGCTGCTCGAGGACCTGATGGCGCTCAACGCGACGGCCTCGGGGGTGCTCGTGCTCGAGGACGTGCCCGTCGACCTCGCCGAGGACCTGCTGAGCGAGGACGTCCCGTCCTTCCTCACCGCCGTCCGGGGCCCGTTCCTGCTGCTGCAGACCGCGTTCTGCCTCGGCCTCTCGGCCGCCGCGCTGACCGCCGCGCACGAGAGCATGCAGGGCGTGGCGGACGTGTTCCGGGAGGAGCTGGAGCAGGCGACCGCCGACCACGGGCGGCTGCGGGCCGAGCTGCTGCGCCTCGCGGAGGCACCCCGCGAGGCGGGGCCCCGGGAGCTGTTCTCCCTCCGGCTGGACGCCGCGCTGCTCACCGGCCGGGCCACCCGGATCGAGGGGAAGGTGGTGGGCGGGCGCGGCTACGCCATGTCCTCCCCCACGGCGCGCCGGGCCCGCGAGGCCGCGTTCCTGCCCGTGCAGTCCCCCACGGAAGGTCACCTGCGGTGGGTGCTGCAGAACCTCGCCTGAGCCGCGCCGCCCCGCGGCCCGCGCTCACCGTCCGCGGGCTGCGCAAGAGCTACCCGGGGGCCTCCGCCCCCGCCCTCGACGGGGTGGACCTGACCCTGCGCAACGGCGAGACCCTCGCGGTGCTGGGCCCCAGCGGCTCCGGGAAGTCGACCCTGCTGCGGGCCATCGCCGGGCTCGAGCCCCTGGACGGGGGCAGCATAGAGTTCGGTGACGCCGACGACCGCTTCGCCGTGGTCTTCCAGGACCCCGGGCTGTTCCCCTGGCTGTCGGTGCGCCGGAACATCGCCCTGGGCGGGCGGTACCGGCGCAACCGCGACCGCTTCGAGGACTCCAGGGTGGACGAGCTGCTCGAGATCCTCGGCCTGGCCCAGCTCGCGCACACCCCCGTCCAGGAGCTCTCCGGCGGGCAGGCCCAGCGCGTGTCGGTGGGCCGCGCGCTCGCGGTGGACCCCGACGTGCTGCTGCTCGACGAGCCGTTCAGCGCCCTGGACCCGGCCACCCGCAAGGACCTCCAGCTGTGGCTGCGCGCCCTGACGACCGAGCTGGAGCTGACGGTCTTCCTCGTGACCCACGACGTCGACGAGGCCATCACCCTCGGCGACCGGATCGGCTTCTTCGCCGGTCCGCGCGGATTCCGGCAGCAGTGGGTGCCGGCGCAGGACGGCACGACGGCCGAGCAGATCCTCGCCCACTACCGCGGGGCCGACGACGGCTCCGGGAACTGGGTCATATGAGCACCGGCGGGCCGAGCCGGCGGGTGCTGCTGCGGGCCGGGGCCGGGGCGGCGGCGCTCACCGGGCTCGGCTGGGGAGCCGGGGCCCTGTACGCCGACCGCCAGCAGGACGCCCGGGCGGCGTCCGGGCCGGCGCGCCCGGTGCGGATCGGGTACCTCCCCATCACGGACGCCTCCCCCCTGCTGGTCGCCCACGCCAACGGGTACTACCAGGACGCCGCCGTGCCGGTCGCCGAGCCGGTGCTCTTCCGCAGCTGGGCCTCCCTGTCCGAGGCCTTCGTGGCGGGCAAGGTCGACGTGATCCACATGCTCATGCCCATGGCCCTGTACATGCGCTACGGGCTGCGGGCCGACGTCCGCATCACCGCCTGGAACCACATCAACGGGTCCGCGCTCACGGTGCGCCCGGACGTGCACCGGCTCGGGGACCTGTCCGGGGAGTCGGTGGCGATCCCGGCGTGGTGGTCCGTGCACAACGTGATCGTGCAGAAGATGCTGCGCGAAGCCGGCCTCACCCCGGTGATGCGCGAGACCCCGTCCCGGCAGGACCGCACCGTCGCCCTCCTGCCCATGGCCCCCTCCGACATGCTCCCGGCCCTGAACAACGGGTGATCGGCGGCTACGTGGTGGCCGACCCGTTCAACGCGGCCGCCGAGGCGAAGGAGGTGGGGACCATCCACCGG
>NZ_MKJW01000054.1:0-1607 GCF_001942375.1 Kocuria sp. CNJ-770 | reverse complement strand
GGGGCTGATCTTCGAGCGCGCTCACTTGCTGTACTCGTACCCGCTGCCGTCCTCGTTGACCGCGACAAGTTCGTTCTCACCCAGCAGACCGCCGTTGCGCTCCTCGGCTGTCAGGGACGCCTCGACGTACTCGTCGTAGCGTTCGAGGCCAGACCACTTCTCGTCGTTGTCGGCGACGCCTGCGTAGAGGTTGATGAGGCCCATGGCGACGTCGTCGTTGTCGCTGCCGGAGATGCTCTGAGCACTCGTGCCGGTCGAGTCGACGTAGCGCAGCAAGGCACCGTCCTCGGTCGTGTCCTCCGGCGACGCGGGGTCCTCGATGAGGGTGAGCTGCTCGCCGCCCACGATCTTGTCGAGCCACTCCTGAGCCTCGTCGTAACGGGTCTGCGGGAGCCACGCCGTGTCGGTCATGCCCTTGGCCTTGATGTCGGCCATGCCGAGCAGCTGGACCTCGACCTGCTCGCCGTCGGGCGAGGTCGCGGTGAACCGCACCGGGCTGATCGCCTCGCCTCCCGTGTACGTCTCAGCCCCCTCCTCGGCGTCGCCGCCGCTGTCGGAGACGGAGGACGACGCGGTCTGCTCCGACTGCCCCTCAGGGGCCGGAGGAGCCGCCTCGTCGCTGTCGGAGCCGCAGGCGCTCGTCAGCAGCAGGGCGGCGGCCACGACACCTCCCAGAGCAGCTCGACGGGTGGTCGTACGGGTAGCGGTCGCGCGCATGATCATCTCCTCGATGAGAGCGGAGGGCCGGACACCCACCGTGCCGGCCAGGGACGATTTGTCACGACCCACATTACCTCGAATAGGCGCGTTTAGGTGACTGTGCAAAATAAGCGCCGGACGCACGCTGGAGGGTATGCCTGCTCCCACTCCTGACCTCCGCGCCCTCGGCGTCGAGGTCGCCCACCAGCGCAAGGAGCGAGGCTGGTCCATCGACCGCCTCGCAGAGGCCACGGGCGTCCACCGCAAGACGATCATCGAGATCGAGGCCGGGCGCGTCGCCGCCAGAATCTCGACGCTCCACGGCATCGCACACGCGCTCGGCGTGCCCCTGCCAGACCTCGTCGCCCCGGTGTGCGCCAGGCACCCGAAGGCCGTCGGCCGCCCCACCCCGTTGGTCGAGAAGTAGGGGTGTGTTGCGCTCGTGTTGCGCTCCGGCCTCAACAGCGCAACATGACCACCACGATAAAATCCCAGGTCACAGAGGTGTTCCGACCTCGATGTTGCGCTGTTGCGCTGTTGCGCTGATTTCGCCAACCTCTCTAAGGAGTACACCTACCCCCTCCCTGACGGGCAGGGAGGGTACTTCTACACGTAGGTTGGATTTTTAGCGCAACAGCGCAACATGAAGGAAAAAAGACCGCCTGACCTGGGCAAAGACCTGTTGCGCATGAGCGCAACATAGCGCAACAAGAGCGCAACATCGCTGGGCGACCGCGGTTCCCCACGAGACCGGGCCTGACGGCCCGGGCCACTGGGTAGCCGGCCCTGCGGGCCGGGATGCCCGCTCACAGGGGGCACAGAGCCAGGGACGCAGCACGGAGGGGAACCAGCGATGGGGCAGCCCCGTGGCATGCCCTTGGTGATGTGCCCTCACGCCGGCCCGCAGG
>NZ_MKJW01000053.1:0-1662 GCF_001942375.1 Kocuria sp. CNJ-770 | reverse complement strand
CCCAGTGCGATCGCCAGGTGGGTCTTGCCGGTCCCCGGGGGCCCGAGCAGCACGACGTTCTCGGTACCGGGCACGAAGGTCGTGGTCGCCAGGTGCGCCAGCAGCTCGTTCTCCCGGGCGGCCAGCACGCTGGGGTCGAAGTCCTCGAGGGTCTTGATCTGGGGGAAGTGGGCCCCGGCGATCCGCAGCCGGTTGCCGTTGGCGGTGCGGGTGGCGACCTGCCGGCCCAGCACGGCGGCCAGGTACTGCTCGTAGGACCAGTGCTCGGTGCGGGCCTGTTCGGCCAGGGGGCCGGCCAGTTCGGCGATCTGCGGGGTCTTCATCGCCCGGCACAGGTAGCCGATCTCCTTGGCCGGGTCGGTGGTCGAGTTCATGAGGCTCTCCTGATCAGTTGGTCGTAGACGGCCAGATCCCGGGTGGGCACGGTGAACTCCCCAACACCGGCGGCTCGGGCCGGGCGCTGCTGGTAGGCCGCCCGGGCTGCGGCGGCCGCGGCCACGTGTGCCGGGTCGGTGACGGTGCCGGTGCCGGCCCACCGCCGGGGGTGGCAGGCCACCTCGCGCCCGACGGTGGTGGCGGTGACGGTGTGGTGATCGGCGCGCACGCTCACGATCCGTCCGATCGCTTCGGGGTGGATGGAGTAGTCGACCCCGGCCAGGCGCAGGTGGTAGTCCCGTCCCAGCCGGGTCGTGCTGCTCAGGCCCGTGGCCGGGGCCACCGGCGGCAGTACCCCCATCGCGGCCCGATCGGCTTCGAGCACCTCGATCGGGCGGGCGCCCAGGGCGCGGACCTTGCGCCGGTTGGCCACCTCGCCCAGCCAGTCCTGCAACTGGGCGTTGAAGTCGGCCGGGGAAGTGAACGTCCGTCCGGGCAGGAACGAGGTGCGCTGGTACCCGTTGGCGCGCTCTACCATGCCCTTGGTCTCGGGGTCGTAGGGGCGGGCCTGCCAGATGCGGGTGCCCAGCGTGCCTGCGAAAGCGGTGGTGGCCGGGGCCAGGCGCCGGTGGGCGCCGAGGCCGGCCTCGTTGTCCCACAGCAGCATCTTCGGCACCGCCCCGAGCCGCTCGAGCAGCACGTACATGCCCTCGAGGATGTCCCCGCCGGCCCGCGAAGGGATCATCACCGCCATCAGGAACCTGGAGTGCGCGCAGATCATCGTCAGCACCGGGAAGGACCGGGCCACCCCATGCTCATCGGGCACCACCGGCGGCGGGAACCACAGGTCGCACTGGATCACCTCCCCAGCACCCCAGCGCACCCGGTCCACCGGATCCGGCGGGGCGTAGCGCGGGCGAAGTTGCGCGACCTTGGCCCGCAGCACCGAGGCCGAGTGCTCCCACCCGATGCGCTGGCCGATGACCGACGCCGGCATCGTCGGGAACTCCCGCAACAGGGCCTCGATCCCCGGCACGAACGGGTCCACGATCGAGCCGGCCGGAGCGCGTTCGTACCTCGGCGGGACATCGCTGGCGATCGCTGCCCGCACCGTGTTCCTGGCCAACCCCAACTGCCGTGCAATCGCCTTGATCGGCATGCCCTCCGCCCGGTGCAACCGGCGGATCTCGGCCCAGTCCTCCACACTGATCACTCCCTCAGCATCACCGCCGAGGGGGTCAATTTTCGCTCGGCGCCCGAGGGTCAGTATTCAGACGGCATCGACAC
>NZ_MKJW01000052.1:0-1718 GCF_001942375.1 Kocuria sp. CNJ-770 | reverse complement strand
CCCAGCTCCGGATCGACCAGGCGCATGTCCAAGGCGGCCTTGCGCCCATCGGAGCTGACCTTGAGCATGTTGTCCTCGGTCCGGTCCACTAGACGCGCCTGGATCGCCTCGGCCCGCCGGCCGATCTCTTCGATGTACGCCTCGAGCTCCGCAGAGGCCTCTACCGGGACCATGCGTGGCAGACGTTTCCCGTCCTCCCGCTCCACCAGATCTGGAGTAGGGAGTTTGAGGTCCTCGGCGGTCTTCACGTCGGCGAAGGTGTGGAACATCTTCAGCAGCTCCGGGACGTTCTGGAACTTCGCGAAACGCTCCTTGAGCTTGAAATGGTCTCCGCCGGCCACCGAGAGCTCCATCTCGGTCACCACCTGACCGAAGGTCGCCGCCCAGGTGTCGAAGTCGTGGATCCCGGCCCGCTCCAGCAGCTCCGGGCCGAGGTAGCGCTGCATCACGTACATCTCGGTCACCGAATTGGCGATCGGGGTGGCCGTGGCCCCGGTCATCACGCGGTCCCCGTGCTGGGATCGTAGGTACTCGACCTTCATGTGCAGGTCGGTGGCCCGGCCTGATCCTGGATCGATAGCCGCGTCTTGGATGTTCGAGGGTGTCGAGAGATTCTTGAAATCGTGTAGCTCGTCGACCACCAGGTAGTCGATGCCGGTCTGCTCGAAGGTGATGCCGGGGTCGGTCGACCGGTCCATCTTCTTCTTGAGCTTTTCCTCCGTAGCTTGGAGGCGCGCTTCCATGCGCTTGATCGACATGGTGTCCGCCCCGCTGGCTGTGGCCCGTTCGTTGGCCGCCTCTAGTTCGGCGCGCTGGCGCCCCACTTCGGAGAGGTTGTAAGCGTTCTTCGACTCCTCGGAGAGCTCGATGCGCTCAAACGCTGTACGGGTCATGATGATTCCGTCCCAGTCGCTGGCCGCCGCACGGGCGACAAAGGTGCGCCGCTTCTCGCCCTTCAAATCGGCCGAGGAAGCGGCCAGGATCTGCGCCTGGGGGTAGAGCTGCAACCACTCCCGGGTGAACTGCTCGAGCATGTGATTGGGCACTACCACCACTGGTTTGCGCGCCATGCCCAACCGGCGCAGCTCCATCGCCCCCATGACCATCTCAGCGGTCTTGCCCGCCCCCACCTCGTGGAAGAGCCCCACCGAGGGCTCCGAGAGCATCCGGGCGACGGCCGCGCGCTGATGCGGGCGCGGGGTGAAGTTCTTCACCAGCCCCGGGAAGCTCAGCCGCTCTCCCTCGGCGGTGTAGTCGCGCAGCACGATGGAGTTGAACCGCCGGTTGTACTCATCCACCAGCCCCGCCGCCCGAGCAGGGTCCTCCCACACCCACTCGCTGAAACGCTCCTGCATCAGCGCCGCCTTCTCCTGTGCAGCGGTGGTCTCGGTGGCGTTGACCACCCGGCGGTTGCCCTCGGGGTCGGTGGGGTCTGGGTCGGTGACCTGGATGCGGCGCTGCTCGGTCAGGTTCTTGAAGATGTCCCCGGCGGCCATCCGTTCGGTGCCCCAGTCGTTGCGGGCGGCGAAGACATGGCGGCTGGCTTTCACGTCCCAGGTGGCCCCGCTGATCCGGTCCACCCGCGCCGCCGGGTCTTTGATGATGTGGCGCAGGAACTGCTCGTGGATTTCCGGGGCCACCCACACGGCCCCGATGCGGGCCTCGATCTCATCGGCTCCCAGTGGGGCCGGCAGTACGGCCTCCAGGGCCGCGACGTT
>NZ_MKJW01000051.1:0-1796 GCF_001942375.1 Kocuria sp. CNJ-770 | reverse complement strand
CGGCCGTCGTCGAAGCTGTCCTGGGCAGGGGAGGGGAAGCCAGCCGGGACTCGGACCAGGACCGCAGAGACCAGCACAGGGCGGTCAATGGTGAGCGGAACTGGGTGTCTCATGGCATCACAGTAGAACATATATACGGATATGTAGGTGCAGGGACGTATTGTAGGGAACTTATTTACTATCTGAGCGGGGGGCAGGGGGGCCAGCCGCGGTGGTTTGGGGGGCCTGGCCCTGGGGTAGACCAGATGAGGGGGAGGGAAGATGTCTCAGCAGGTGGAGCTTCGCCCAGGAGGCCCGGGGCGGCCGGAAGAATACCTGTTGCTTGCACAATTTCACCCTCGGGAACATGGACGGACACGGGAGCCGTGGCGTCTTTGAGCCAGTTCATGACGGTGCGTGCAGTTCGCCCAACGACAGTTGCAATGGCCTCGTAGGTGGCCCCGCCCGCGCGCAGCTGAGCGGCCTGGGCCCGTAGGCGCTGTGCTTGGGTGGTGCGGGCTTTGCGGGCGTGGGCCACGTTGTTTTTGGCGGCCGCCACCTTGGCGTCGGTGCGGGCTCGTCCGCCACGGCGGCCCATCTGGGACAGGTACTCGTGGGCTGCATCGGAGCTGCTGGTGCGGGTGGACCGGCCCTTGCCGGCGTTGACCTGACGGACAGCGGAGCGGGCCAGGCATTCCAGCTCAGCTACGGGCAGGGGCTCGCTTAGTTGGGCGTTGAGGGCCTGGGCGTGGGCGATGGAGGCGGCGTTGGTCGGAGCGTGGCCGCGCGTCTCCCACTGGTCCCACAGCCACCGGCGGGTGGTGCGGAAAAGGGCGTTGTTGCGGCCTACCGCGGTGGCGGTGTCGGTGACCGGCACCCGGGGGAGGCTTGCTTCTACGGCGAAGTCCGGGCCGGGGTTCCACGCTCCTGCTGCGGGCCCGTCCAGGGCTTCGTCGTGCAGTGGGTCGATCCACTCCGCCATGTGCGCTTTCAAGGCGCCTAACGGCCAGGGGGTCTTACGGGTGCCCCACCACACGCGGCCTGCTGGGCGGTCGGCGGCGGGGTTGCGCACCAGGTAGCGGGTGAAGCATGGGTCGCCGTCCACGAGATGGTCCAAAGAACGTTGCACCGCATTCGCGTAGCGGATCGGGTGCGGGCGGGCGCCCTCACCGCGGTAGACGGGCTCGATCGCCCAGCCGGCCTGGGCGTGACCGGTGTCCTCGTTCTCGATGATCCAGGTGGGCTGGGGCACCCCCGGGTGCATCAGGCACATCAGGGCGTCCTCGCGGTCCACATCGACCACCAGGAAGTTCAACCAGTCGGCAGGGTTCAGCTGGATGAACGCGAAATCGGCTGCTGGCCGGCCACGGTTGGGGAACGCCTGTGCCTTGGTTTGGCCGCAACGGAAGTGCTGGACGCGGTGATGGGTCAAAAACCGCCCCACCGGGGACGACGCATCAGAAATTCGGTCCGGCGTGGCCTGAACAGGGGACTGCACAGCCGCAAGCGCGTCAGGTAGACTAGGGGACACAACGGTCCCCTGTTAATGAGTTCATGGCTTGGTCTCATTCAGTTAGCTGTTGAACCAGCTGTCTCGGTCTGCAAACTTGTGACAGCTGGATGACTTAGACGGCCCGCCCACCACGGCGGGCCGTCAGTCATTTAAGGACTGATTGGCAATTGATCGTGCTGCTCTTCCCGATCGTCAATGGCGTTCGGCAGACCGCAATCGCGATCAATTAGTGCGGCAATGTAGTCCGCTTGAGTCATCCCCAGGACGATGGTGCGGTCGAAGAGACGACGGTGAACTTCCGGGG
>NZ_MKJW01000050.1:0-1815 GCF_001942375.1 Kocuria sp. CNJ-770 | reverse complement strand
TGCACCGACGGTCCGGGGTCAGCATCTCCGCGCGCACGATCTCCTCGGCCTGCATCTTCGACGCGTTCAACCGCCCCACCTTCTCCAGGTAGGCCTCCCCCGCCGGATCCGGGCCAGCCAGCTCCATCATCAGCTCGCCCACCCGCTGCGCCGCCTCCTCCCCCAGCGCCTCGAACCACTGAACCGGATCCGGGATCAGGGCGTACTCCGCCGGCGCGGTCGTCTTCCACGCTTCCTGCGCGAACTTGCCGTACGTGTTCATCACGAACCTCCTCGGGTTCCGGGAAGAGAAAGGCATCAATGCTCAGCTGCCCCTCGACTTGTGTCCTCTTGCGGGCTCGGGCCATGGGGGATCTCCTGAGTGCTATCGGGAATCTCCCCCTCACGCTACCCAGCCATTCCATGGCCGGCTTGTAGAACACGCACCAGCAAACCCCTATTATGTTGATATGTCAACATTAAGACGTTGTGTGCTCCGCTCCTTCACACCAGCAATGGCAGCTAGGGGCGTTTCCAACGATCGAGACGGCCGAAAGCGGGATGCCGTACGGCAGCAGAGGATCACTGGTAGGACGAACGGGCTCATGGCCGTCCGGGGCGAGAGACCATCAGGGCGTGCACCCGCGAGGTCTCCCACAGCCATTGAGGGGCTTGGGCGTCGACGTAGCCGGCGATGAAGGTGAGATCGGCGAAGTGCTGGGCCACGTTGGTGTGGAAGATCGGTTCGTGATGAGCCACCCTGTTTCGCAGGTCGTGCACCCGGGCCACCACCGTCTCCAGCTCCTGCCGGCTCCGTTCATGGCGAGGCACCCCTTGGAAGCCGGCCTGGACGCGGGGCCACACGGTGGACTGATGGTGACTGGTGAGCAGGTAGCGCCAGAAGCCGAAGGTCAGTTCGGCCACGACCCGGCCAGATGTGACCTGGCGGCCACCGCGGCCGGCACGTCCTTTCGCGGTGGCGATCTCTCGCTGAGATCGTGTGTTGAACCGGTAGTACGGGTCGTCGTACCAGGCGCCGTGGGTGGAGTGTGGTGCCAGTTGGGCGTGGACGACGTTGCGCAACAGCACCTCGACATGTCCGATGAGTTCGAAGAACGCCCCCGTCAGTTCCGCGTTCCACATGTAGAGCGCCACCGTGTCCTCGGGAGCGGCGGCGTACTTGGACAGCCGATCGGTACTGACCCACCCCTCGAGCTGAGCCTGACTGGGAACGAAGGGCACTTGATGCCTCACTTCACGGTGGATAGACTGGATGGCGAAGACCCCAGAACGATCCCTGCTCTGAAAGATCGAGCACATCGCTGGGGTTTCAGCTTTTAATCCAGGCTATCGAGGTGCCGGCACATCTCTGGGATCAGGATGGCCCTACCAGCGCCTTCCTCGGTTCCCGCGGTGACGTGGAGCAGACGTGCACGATGTCCACGCTGGAACCGCAGTTGCATCACCAGGTCCGTGCATCGGAGCGGGTTCACGGTGCTCGGCTGAGCGTCAGCTGCTGGCGGTGGTGGTCGTAGTGCTGGGTGCCGTAGTGGTAGATCTCGGCCAGGCTCATCCAGTCTCGGAAGTAGGGATCCCAGTGCACCGGCATGTGCATCCCGCGGGCCAGCGCATCCTCCGACTCGGTTTTGAGCCGGGCCTGGAGAATGTCGAGGGTGCGGTCGAACCACCGGATCAGCCGCGGGCCGTGGATCACCCGGGCCGCACCCCGGTCGCTCTGGTAGTTGATGACGTGGAAAGCTCCGGTGCCGGCCTCCAGTGCTCGGGCGAAGCTGCGGCTGACCTGATCGGGCAGCCGGCCCATCAGACGCACCAGGG
>NZ_MKJW01000049.1:0-1886 GCF_001942375.1 Kocuria sp. CNJ-770 | reverse complement strand
CCACCGCTGTCAGCACTGGCTCGAGGAGACCGACCAGCAACGCCTCAAAACCGCTTGACGCCAATAGGAGCATCCACTCAAAAGGACTTGACCCCTGCTTGCCACCGACCCCAACTGCAAGCCGCGCAAGATTCAGCAACTGGTCGTGCTTGAGCAGTGCGGCTTCAAGTGTGTGGCCCAAGGTGCTGTTGCACTGTCGGCAGGCGAGCACCGTCGCCGTAGCACCGAGGGCATCCATGAAGACGTGGTCCCGGGAGGCTGACTTTCCCACCAGGGGATCACCGCAGTACGGGCAGACAGGGGCGGCCATGGACTCATTGTTCCCCGCCTCTGCGCAGCTCCTGTGCTCCGACGTGGCATGGCGCGCAACGGAGGGCGTCAGCGGCGGGTGTTAGTGAGGAGAGCCTCGCGCTAAACCGGCGGCTCGTTGCTTGAGACACCCCAAGGGCCGGTCGGTTTCGGCGATGCCCCAGGGGGTAGCGGCAGATTAGTGACAACGTACAGATTCAGGATGTCGCTCCGATCGATGAACATAATCTGGCTGCGCTTGGCAGCATCGAGCACGTTGCCGATCCAGTTGCGAGCGGCCTTGGTGATCTCTCCGCCCGCCACGATGAAGGCGTGATCGACCAAGACCCGACGGTTGATCTCAGGGTCGAAGATCTCATGGGCCAGCATCATGAGTACTTGGTTGTGGATCTCGGCAATATTGGCGTTGCTGGCCTTGGTGACGCCTGATGCGTCGAGCTTCCCCTTTTTGACCTGGATGCCGAAATACAGGAGATGCTGGGTCGGCAAGGTATAGCGCATCCAGATGTCCTTGCCGTATTCCAAGGACTTGTCCTTATGTCCAGCCGCAGTGATGCGGTGGAACCCCAACTGGCGGAACAGCGGGAGCAGCACGTTCTCGATCAGTTCATCTTCACTGCACATGTCGAGGTAGGCAGCAAGGCTGTTTCGGCGCTGGATCTCGACAGCAGTGAGCGGGCGGTGAGGATTGGACTGCAACACTGTGACCGTGTTCGTGCCGATGTGGCGCAGATAGCAGTGGCGGTCATCGCCGTAAAAAGCTTCGAATCCTTCTCTTTCCAAGACCTCATTGAGCTGCTGGAGAGCATTGGGACGATCGGGCCCCTCGTTCATGGCGTCGCTGGGGCTCATCAGGTGATCGATGAGTCTACAAAATCCCTCAGGAGGGTGGGTCGGCCCGTCGTGGGGTTCGTTCAACATGCTGTCGAGAACGTCTGCGACCCACCGGTGCCGTGTCGAGCCGTCGTGCACCCAATCCGTGTCAAGCTCTTGGAAGAACTCAGTGATGTAGCTGCTGGATCGGTACGGGAAGTACCTTGTCTCTCCTGCGGAGGAACCCAGGTTTCCGCAGATCAGATCAGCCAGTGCCTCAAAGTTACGACGTCTGAACCTCACTGTGGCCTCCGCCGAGGCGCAAACCATTTAGGCGATCGAGCAGATCCGCAGGTTGCAATCTCTAACATGTTCTCCATCCAACTATGAATGCAATGGTCTCCCAATAGGGCCATGAGCGTATTTATATGGCGACCGTAAAGCTAACTACCTAGACGGATTTTAATCAATAGATCAGGAAATCCAGTCAGTCAGCCCATCAGACCCTGTACTGCTTCGTCTAGCTTCTGACCTTGAGTCGACTTTGCTAGATACGCGCGGATGTTTTTGCGGATGGTCACAAAGTACTTGGAGGCGAACTCAAGCTGTGCGATTTCCTGCGTCAGATCCTCCGCGAGGCTGGCGATCAGCAGGTGCTGGTCGTCGTCGATATTGAATTGGGGGATGGGCAACTTCCAAACGCTCTTGTCGATATGGCGTTCGTCCTTGCCGTAGGACATCAATGGTCGAACGAGTTCGGTCAG
>NZ_MKJW01000048.1:0-1915 GCF_001942375.1 Kocuria sp. CNJ-770 | reverse complement strand
CCCGGGCATCTCGTAGACCAGCTCCCCGAGGGACTCCCGCGCCGACGCCTCGTCGGTGCCCAGCAGCCCGGCGATGTTGGCCAGCTCCACCGCACCGAGCGTGTCGAGGGTGACGGCCAGGGCCTCATCGGGGGTGTCCACCCCGAGCACGGGCCGGCGCGGTTGTACCTGACGCTGAGACAGCAGACCGGCCGGGGCCGCGGTGCGGGTGCCCTCGTCGAAGTGCTCCAGGGCCAGCACCAGCGGTCCGAACGGGTCGTCGCCCAGCAGGGCCACCGCCGGCGGGGTGACGCGGGCCAGGATGTCCGCCCCCGCCTCGTCGTATTTACCGGTGCGGCGTTCGGTGAACCGGTTGATCGGCCCGTAGCGGTCGTAGTAGTCCAGGTAACTGTCCCGCAGCTGCTCGCGCATCGCGTCGAGCTCCGGGGTGTCCTCGACGTTGGCGGCCTCCAGGCTCAGCACGGCCCGTGCGGCATCGCGCAATCCCAGGAGGGCACGCAGTTCGGAGTGGCGGGTGCGGGCCACTTTCAATGGTGCGTGCATCCCGTCCACGGTGACCTGGGTGAATCCCTCGGCCCCGCGGTCGGTGATGTGCCCGATCTGCTCCTGCTCACCGGCCGGGATCAGAGCCGCCGCCTCGAGCTCCTGCTTCCCCGTGCGTTCGGCCATCCCGCGCCCAGCCGCCACCGCCTGCCCGGTGATCTCCGCCAACTGCTCGTGCAGCCGGTCCCCGGTGACAGTCAGGTCCTCAGCGCGCACGGTGAGCGTGGCGGAGCCGTACATCCCGTTGCCGATGGTGGGCTGCCCGAGTACCCGCTGAGGGTTCTCGAGGAAGTAGGCGTTCATCCGCCCCCGTTGCCCATCCAGCTCCACCGGGGCGGTGTCCACCCAGGACTGATCCAGCGGCTCCTCCCCGGCCAGGCGGCGGCGGAAGATCAGCACATCGGTCAGCGCGTCCGTGCCAGCAGCCCGGCGGTGGGCCCCTGTCGGCAGGCGCACCGCGCCCAGCAGATCGGCGGTCGCCGCCATCTCCCGGCGGGCCGCAGGGTTCTGCGCATCCAGGGTGAACGCGCTGGAAAGCACCCCGACCACCCCACCAGGCCGGGTGAGGGCCAGGGACTTGAGGATGAAGTGGTTGTGCATCGAATGCCCGCCCGCGTTGTGCCGGGCATCGTGCAGAGAGTTCCGGGAGAACGGGACGTTGCCCACCGCCGCGTCGAAGACCCCGCTGGGCATCCGGGTGTCGGCGAAGGACTCGGTGCGGATGGTGGCTTCTGGGTAGATGGCCTGGGAGATCGCCGCGGTCACCGGGTCCAGCTCCACCCCGGTCATCTGCGTCCCCTCAGGCGCCAGGCCGATGAAGGTGCCGACACCAGAGCCCGGCTCCAGCACCGCCCCGCCCTGGAACCCCAGCCCGCTCAGGCGCCCCAGACCTCGGTGGCGATCGCCGGGTCGGTGTAGTGGGCATTGATCACCGTCCGCCGTGCGGCCGTGTACTCGGCCTCATCCAGCAGCTCGCGCAGTTCGGCCCGCTCGACCTCGTACTCGGTGCGGGACTCGTCGAAGACTTCCGCGACCCCACTGGCACCCCAGGACCCCCACCGGGCCAAGGTGACCCGCTCAGTCTCGGTGACTGCCCGCTCCTCGGCCTGCAAAGCACGTAGTACGCGCAGGGCTGCGAGGTTGGCCCTGAACCTCGCCTGCGCACCAGAGGGGGCCAAGTCGTCCTGGGTGCGCGGGACGAAGCGCCCAGCCGCAAGCTCAGGGCCGCCCAGGGTCAGTCCTGCTCGGCCTCCTGCCGGGCCACCTCGTCCCAGTACGCCCGGTCCTCCCGATTGATCTGCTCCACGACCCGCAGCATCTGCGTCACTCCGGACTCCTCCTCGTCCTCCTCCGGCTCCTGCTGCACCGACGG
>NZ_MKJW01000047.1:0-2065 GCF_001942375.1 Kocuria sp. CNJ-770 | reverse complement strand
AACCTTCTCGTGTTCGCTCAGTGGCTCGACTGGTGGCAGATGTGAGCCGACACGAAGTGCGACACACCCTTCAACCCCTGGCACATATAAACCCACTCTGTCAGGATGTGACCGTGAGCGAATACAAGACGCCAGCCCTGTACGGCAGCAAGGTGCCGTTCAGCTTCCGGATGTACCCGGAAGAGCACCGGCTGGCAGCCGAGAAGGCTGAGGCCAACAACATCTCCATGGCCCGGTACATCGGTGCGCTCATCCGGCGTGACGCGGGACTCCCCAACGAGCTCGACAACCCCAAGTCCAACGAGAAAAATCAACTACCTCTTGACCCTTAAATGACTGACGGCCCGCCGTGCAGGGCGGGCCGTCGAAGTCATCCAGCTGTCAGAAGTTTGGCGACCGAGACAGCTGGTTCAACAGCTAACTGAATGAGACCTATCAATGAACCCATTAACAGGGGACTGTTGTGCTCCCTAGTGTAGCCGAGACGCGTCACCATGTGGAGTCCTCCCGGCTTCGTGCTGCCGACGTGACGTTGGCCGCTGACCAGCCAGAACGTCAGCACCCCCAAGAGTTCCCGTCGCGTACTCGTCGTGTGCGGGTGGAGCACGAGCAGTCCAAGGCTGTCGTGCTGCGGGCGGTGCCCAAGGGCTGCCAGCTCGCCAAGCACGTTGCCGCTTGGCGCCGGGCCGTGTTGGAGCACCCCAGCCTGGAGTTGATCCGTGCCGATGCCCGGGCGAACCTGCTGGCCGTGGTGGAGATCATCTGCCGCCAGCAGGACCCCGCCTCGCGTACCTGGCGCACGACCTGGGACTGGGTGGCGGAGAAGATCGACCGCTCCCGCTCCACCGTGGCGCGGGTGATCCGTCACCTGCGCGAGGCCGGGCTGCTGGCCGTGGTGGCCACCGGCCGCAGCGCCGGGCGCACCCCGGCCGCCACGGGACGCACCCGCGGCGAG
This sequence comes from Kocuria sp. CNJ-770, assembly GCF_001942375.1. Lineage (NCBI taxonomy): Bacteria > Bacillati > Actinomycetota > Actinomycetes > Micrococcales > Micrococcaceae > Kocuria > Kocuria sp. CNJ-770. Next base: position 1,110 of record NZ_MKJW01000047.1, on the reverse strand, counting down.
GCCCCCGTCTACGCGCTCATCCACAACACCGTCCAGCCGGCAGTTGAGCCTGTGGAGATAACTGACACCCCGGTCCCCACGAAGTGGGAGAGTCTTTCCCCGCACGCGCGCGAAGAGCTTTCCCCGAAGGACGCGGCTACGCCGCGGCCCAGCCGAAGGCGCGCCGCGCAGCGGCGCGAGGTGGTCGCCGCCCTGAGCCGTCGTACAGCCCCGCTGTGGCCCCGTCATGCGACGACGGAGCCTTTGACGGAGCGGGGGACCCGTCGGGCGCGGAAGGAGACTCAGCGGGCGGCGGCCCTGGAGCTCCAGTACGAGGCCATCGTGCTGCGCCAGCTCACCACCGCCCACGTCGCAAGCGTGTGCAAGCCGTTCTTCGAGGCCGGATGGACCATCGCCGATGTGCTTACCGCCCTGGACTGGACGCCTCAGGGCACCCGCTACGGCTTCCTCACCGTGGAGGGCATCGACAACCCCGCCGCCTGGCTGGCCGCCCGGATGCGCGCCTGGACCCACCCCGACGGCAACCCGATGCGGTCCCGCGACCAGCGGGTCGCCGCCGAGGCCGCCCAGCGCCGCGCGGCAGCACGCGCGGCCGCCGAACGCTACGCGGCCCGCACAGCAGCCTCCGCGGCCGTCTCAGCGTCCTCCCCGGTGCCTGGTCCCCAGCGGCCGTTCCGGCAGCGCTGGGCCGCCCAGATCGCCGCCGGCCGCGCCGCCGGACCGCTAGCTTGATCCCGCCCCCAGCACAGGAGAACTGCCCCCCTCCCCCCCATGGCCGCACCTGCCTACCAGGGACCCGCCGGAGTGCTCCCCGGCGGTTCCCTGCCCGACCCAGTGCCGGCCGACACGCGGCTTCACCTTCCACCGCACCACGTACACGAATGCACACGTGTCCTACCCTGGGGACATCGATCAGCAACGGCCAGTACTCCTGCCGCAGATGGACGTATTCCTGCGTGCCACGGGAGTAGATGCTGATCGATGATGTTCCGCCACCTCCCCCGTGCGGGCATCGGACGGGCCCTGCCGCCCCCTCGACTAGGCAGGGCCCGCCCCCTTTTAAGCCAGGCACCCGCTGAGGGAGTCCACCGGGACCGCAGCAGCGGTCCC
>NZ_MKJW01000046.1:0-2115 GCF_001942375.1 Kocuria sp. CNJ-770 | reverse complement strand
GGGCTCCGTCCAATGTCTATCGCAATTAAGCTGTATATATTCAATGCAATCAGTATGCAGTCTTTGATGTGTCCAACATGCTTTTCCCACTTGGCGGGCCGAGGTGGCCTTGCACTGCGGACCGTGCTCTCACTGTCGAACGCACCCGCACCGCGATCGCCCCACGCTTTTGTTCCATGCCGGAACCACAGGAGGGGCAGCATGGTCAATTTTGAAGATTGAATATGAGCACTTGATTGAATATACGTTATATAGGAACGTCCTTGGCTTTCCATCCGGGGTCCGGGGATGAAGTGAGGCAACGTCTAGTACGCTCCGCCTTCGGTGCTGCCTGGGCCTACGCGGAAGTGCCTCGAGGTTCCTCTGGCCAAGCGTTTCGGAGGCCCGCCAGGGCCGAGGAAATGTGCGGCAGCCATCGTCCGCCAACCCTGCCCCAAGGAGGGCTGTCGCCTTGAGCGGCTGGGGGAGTAGGTCAGTTCTAGTGCGGACCAGCAAAGAAGCGGATGTTCAGGAGACGGTGCGGAGTTCGTTCCAGTCGGTGGTGTACCTGGCGGGAGAGGTCTGCTTGGTGGTTGGCCCAGGGGGCCGGGGGAGTGGGTGCCGAGTCGGCCCAGGGCGAGGGTGCCGGTGCCGAAGCGGCGGTTGACCGCATCGATGAGCTCCCCGATGGGGACGGGCTGCTCGAGCACCCCGGGCAGCACGGGCACCGCTCCCTCGGGGGTGAGGTCCGTGCAGAGGAAGCCGGCGCGCATGTAGGACATCCTGTGCACCAGTTTGGGCACCAGTGCCGCCCGGGCGGCGGCCATCAGGAGAGTGGGCTCGTTGGTGGGCACCCCCAGCCGCACGTGCGCCGAGACGTTGTGCGTGGGCCCGGCCCGGTGCGGGGAGGTGGTGGCGAAGACGGTGATCCGCCCGGTGACCTCGCCTTCCTTCCGGAGCCGGTGGGAGGCGCGTTGGGCGAACTCGGCCACGGCTTGGCCCACGATCTCCGGATCCCAGATTGGATCCGGGAACGATCGGGAGACCAGTATCTGCTGCTCGGTGGCGACCTCATCCTCGAGCGGGATGGCGGGGAACCCGTTGAGCTCGAGCACGGTGCGCATCTGCACCACGGAGAACTTGTGCCGGGTGGCCACCGGGTCGGCATCGCGCAGGTCGGCGACGGTCTCGATCCCCATCGCCTCCAGGCGCTTGGCCAGCCGCCCGGCGATGCCCCAGACCTCGGTGACGGGCAGGGCCGCCAGGAGCCGCTCCCAGTACCCGTCCGGGGCCTGGTCCCAGTGGACCACCCCGTGCGTGGCGGGCAGCTCTTTCGCGGTCTCGGTGGCGATCTTCGCCCGCGGTAGAGGTGGCGATGCCGATGCTCACGGGCAGCCCGACATTGCGGGCCACGGTGGCTTTCAGCCGCCGGGCCCACCGCACCTGCTCGGCCGGAGTGCCTTCGGGTGGGAGCAGGAAGCATTCGTCGATGGAGTACACCTCCTGACCCATCGCGTGGCGGGCCAGCAGCAGCATCACCCGCTCCGACAGGTCGGCGTAGAGCTGGTAGTTGGAGGACCGCTTTTCCAGCCCCCAGCGTTGGGCGTCGGCGCGCAGCTGGAACCAGGGGTCGCCCATCTTGATCCCCAGGGCCTTGGCCTCCGCACTGCGGGCGATGACGCACCCGTCGTTGTTGGAGAGCACCACCAGCGGCTTGCCGGCCAGGGAGGGCTCGAAGAGGGCCTCGCAGGAGGCGTAGAAATTGTTGACGTCCACCAGGGCGATCACTGGTTGCCACCTTGTTTGGCCTGGCTAGTGCAGTTTCCGGGAGTGGACGTGGTGGATCGAGTAGGTCACCACGCCCCACACCTGGAGCTGGGTCATCGAGGGAATCGTGATGTCGGGATAGGCGGGGTTCTCCGCGTGGAGGACCACGGAGTGGTCGTGGACGTGCAGGCGTTTGACGGTGAATTCGTCGTCGTAGACGGCGATCACCACGTCACCGTGTTGGGGGGTGATGGATCGGTCCACGAGGATTTCGTCGCCGTGGTAGATCCCGGCTCCTTCCATGGAGTCTCCGGTGACCCGGAATGCGTAGGTGGAGGTGACGTCTCTGATCAGGACCTCGTTGAGGTC
>NZ_MKJW01000045.1:0-2199 GCF_001942375.1 Kocuria sp. CNJ-770 | reverse complement strand
CACTGTCCTCCAGCCGGGACGGGGCCCGATCCCCGGCGATCACTACCTGCCCTCCGAGGTCGACCGCGTCCTGTGGGACGGGCGGGCGCCCCGGCTTCCGCGGCACTGTCCTCCAGCCGGGACGGGGCCCGATCCCCGGCGATCACTACCTGCCCTCCGAGGTCGACCGCGTCCTGTGGGGCTACGTGCCGTCCGTGGACGCCGAACCCGCGCTGCGCATGCGCTCCGGGCGGACGGTCACCATCGACGCCGTCTCCCACGAGGGGATCCTCGAGGACCAGGGTCGGGACCCCGTGGAGTTCTTCGCCGGGCAGGGCGTTCCGCGGTCCCGGGTGCTCGACGACGCGGTGGAGATCGCCCGCGACTACGACCGCACCGAGCGGGACTTCGACCGCGACGGCCCGCACGTGGTCACCGGACCCGTGTTCGTGGAGGAGGCCCGCCCCGGTGACGTCCTGAAGATCGAGACCCTGCGCGCGGACCTGCGGGTGCCGTACGGGGTGGTCTCCAGCCGGCACGGCAAGGGCGCGCTCCCGGGACCTGCCCGCGGGGGCCCGGTGGCGGACCTCCTCGTGGAGGACATCCTGCCGGCGGTGGGCACGGACGGCCGGGCCACCGGGAACCCGGAGGAGTACGGCAACGTCTCCACGTTCACCCCGGTCGAGCACGGCCAGGGCGTCATGGCCGGCGGGGCGGTGCGCTTCCCGCTGCGCCCCTTCATGGGCATGATGGGCGTCGCCCACCAGCGGGGCGCCGGGCCCACCGACGACCTGCTGAACTCGATCCCGCCCACCCTCGGCGGCGGCAACATCGACATCCGCCACCTCGGCGTGGGCTCCACCTTCTACCTGCCCGTGCAGACCGACGGCGCCCTGTTCTACGTCGGTGATCCGCACATGGCCATGGGTGACGGCGAGGTGGCGCTCACCGCGATGGAGGGCTCGCTGCGCGGGACCTTCCGGCTCACCGTCTGCCGCGCGGGGGAGGGGGACGCCCCGTCCGTGGCCCACCACTACCCCTTCGCCGAGACCGCCGAGCACTGGATCCCCATCGGGCTCTCCGACCCGGACGGCGCCGGCGGCGGCGAGCAGAACTCCGACCTGGACGTGGCGATGCGCCGGGCCGTGCTCAACGCCCTCGACTTCCTCGAGCAGGACAGGGGCATGGAGCGGGCCGTGGCCTACGCCTACCTCTCGGCCGCCGCGGACTTCGCGATCTCCCAGGTGGTGGACCGCACGGTGGGCGTGCACGGGCTGATCCGCAAGGCCGACTTCGACCGCTCCTGACCGCTCCCGAGCATCCCCGGCCGCCCGGGCGTGCGGGGCCTCCGGTCGTCCGGCTGCTCGGGGCGCCCGACCTCCGGGGTGCCTGGCCGCGGGGGCGGCCGGGGGCGACTGCTAGCCTCCGGGCATGTCCTCCTCCGCCCGGCCGGGCGCCCCCGCCACGTCCGTCCCCCGCACGCTTGCCCGGGTGGCCCTGGCCCTCGTGCTGCTCGGTGCGGGCATCGGCCACCTCACGGTCGCCCGGCAGGAGTTCACCGCCCAGGTGCCCCCGTGGCTGCCGGTGCCCGCGGACGCCGTGGTGCTGGTCTCCGGAGTGGTCGAGATCGTGCTCGGGGTCGCGCTGCTCGTGCTGCGACGCCACCGGGCGGCCGTCGGCTGGGTCGTGGCGGCGTTCTTCGTGGCCGTGTTCCCCGGCAACGTCTCGCAGTACCTCACGCGCACCGACGCCTTCGGCCTGGACACCGACCGGGTCCGGGCGGTCCGTCTGCTGTTCCAGCCGCTGCTGGTCGTGTGGGCGCTGTGGTCCACCGGGGCGTGGCGGGCCTGGCGCCGCGCCCGCCGGGAGCGCTGAGCCCCGCCGGGCTCAGTCCTCCCGGTTGGCGTAGCGGTCCCGCATCCGCCGGTACAGCGCGAAGGTCCCGAGGTAGGCCAGCGCGGCGAGCACCACCGTGGGCAGCCACTCCTGGGCGTCCAGGGAGGTCAGCAGCACCCCGGCCGAGGTGAGCACCAGGGCCAGCACGAGCAGGCTCGCGACGATCGACTTCACGGGCGTCCTTCCGGGACGGGTGCGGGGGCCTTCCCAGCCTAGCGAGGCCGCCGGCCGACGACGACGCCGCTCCCGCCCCGGGCCGAGCGCACGTGACCGGTTGCTCCCGCCGCCGGCCGCTCCCGCAGCGTGCTGATCCGCCCGGGCGGC
>NZ_MKJW01000044.1:0-72915 GCF_001942375.1 Kocuria sp. CNJ-770 | reverse complement strand
CAGGCGGCCCCGGGCCGGGCCACGGGCCATGCGGCCGGTGGGCGGGCCGGCGGCCCGGGGCCCAGGTCGGGGGGAGGGGTCCTGCGGGGCGCCGTCAGTGGGTGGGGAAGCCCAGGTTGATCTGGGACTCCGAGGGCTCGGGCCAGCGGGTGGTGACCAGCTTGCGGCGGGTGTAGAAGTTGAACGACTCCGGCCCGTACATGTGGGTGTCGCCGAACAGGGACTTCTTCCAGCCGCCGAAGGAGAACGCGCCGATCGGCACCGGGATCGGGACGTTGATCCCCACCATGCCCACCTCGATGTCGAACTGGTACTCCCGGGCGGTCTTGCCGTCGCGGGTGAACACGGCGGTGCCGTTGGCGAACTGGTTGGAGTTGATCAGCCGCACGGCCTCGTCGTAGCTGCCCACCCGCACGACCGACAGGACCGGGCCGAAGATCTCCTCGTCGTAGACCTTCATCCCCGGCTTCACGTGGTCGATCAGCGACACGCCCGTGAAGAAGCCGTCGCCCTCGAACTCCTGCTTCGTGCCGTCGACGACGACGGTCGCGCCCTCGGCCTCCGCCCCCGCCACGTAGCCGTTGACCCGTTCCAGGGCCTGCGCCGTGATGAGCGGGCCCATCTCCGAGGCCGGGTCGGTGCCCGGGCCGATGGTCAGCTTCCCGACCCGCTCGGTGATCCTCTCGATCAGCGGGTCCGCCGTGTCGCCCACGGCCACGACCACCGAGATGGCCATGCAGCGCTCCCCGGCGGAGCCGTAGGCGGCCGAGACGGCGGCGTCGGCCGCGCCGTCGAGGTCGGCGTCCGGCATGACCACCATGTGGTTCTTCGCCCCGCCCAGCGCCTGGACGCGCTTGCCGTGGGCGGCCGAGGTCTCGTAGATGTACTGGGCGATCGGGGTGGAGCCCACGAAGGACACGGCCTTCACGAGCGGGTTGGTCAGCAGCTCGTCCACGGCGACCTTGTCCCCGTGCACCACGTTGAGCACGCCCGGGGGCAGGCCGGCCTCGGCGAAGGCCTCGGCGATCCACACCGAGGCGGAGGGGTCCCGCTCCGAGGGCTTCAGGACCACGGTGTTCCCGGCGGCGATCGCGGTGGTGATCATCCACAGCGGCACCATGGCCGGGAAGTTGAACGGGGTGATGCACGCGACCACGCCCACCGGCTGGCGGATCTGGTGCACGTCCACGCCGGTGGCGGCCTGCTCGAGGTGCTCGCCCTTCAGATGGTGCATCAGCCCGGTGCAGAACTGCACGTTCTCCAGCCCGCGGGCGATCTCCCCGGCCGCGTCCGAGAGGACCTTGCCGTGCTCGGCGGTGACGATCTCGGCCAGCTCCGGAGTGCGCTCCCGGATGATGTTCTCGACCTTGAACATGATCGCGGTCCGCTTGGCCAGGCTGGTCGCCCGCCAGCCGGGCAGCGCGGCCTCGGCGGTCTCCACGGCGGTGGCGACCTCCTCGGCCGAGGCCAGCAGCACCTGCTTGGCCACCTGCCCGGTCGCGGGGTTGTATACGGGCGCGGTCCGCTCGGAGCCGCCGTGGCGCCTCCCGTCGATGAAGTGCTCGATGACCTCCCCGGCGCCCCGGGGGTCCTGGGCGCCCTGCTCGGCGTCCTGCTGCGCGCGCACCTCGGCGCTCTGCTTGGTGTCCTGCATGGTGTCCTCCTGGTGTGTGGTCGCCGCTCAGGCCTTCTCCGGGTCCCAGCCCGCGATCTTCCCGTCCGGGGCGGCGTACTTGGTGATGAGGGAGCAGTCCTTGTCCCCGTAGCCCTCGTCGATGAGCTGCTGCAGCCGCTCGGCCACGAGCTCCGCGGCGGGCAGCCGCACGCCGGTCTGCTCGCCGGCCATCAGGGCCAGGCCGGCGTCCTTGGCGGCGAGGGTCGCGCTGAAGGTCGCCTCGAAGTTGTTGTTGGCCGCGGCGGAGTCCACGATGCCGGGCACCGGGTACCAGGTCTGCAGGGCCCAGGAGTTGCCGGAGGACACCGAGGCGATGTCCCAGAACACCTTCGGGTCCAGACCCAGCCGGTCGGCGAGCACGGAGCCCTCGGCGCAGGCCTCGAGGCAGATGAACAGCATCATGTTGTTGACGATCTTGGCCGACTGGCCGGTGCCGGCCTCGCCCGTGGCCACGATCTTGCGCGCCATCGGCTCGATGCAGGCGGAGGCGGCCGCGACGTCGTCGGCCTCCCCGCCGACCATGAACGTCAGGGTGCCGGCGGCGGCGCCGCTGATCCCGCCGGAGACCGGGGCGTCCACGAAGCGGAAGCCGGCCTCCCGGGCGGCCCGGTGCAGCTCCAGCGCGGTCTCCACGTCGATCGTGGAGCTGTCCACGAGCAGCGCGTTCTTCGGCGCGAGCGCGATGACGCCGGTGTCCCCGAGGTAGACCGCCCGGGCGTGCTCGCCCTTGGGCAGCATCGTGAACACGACCTCCGCTCCCTGGAGGGCCTCCTCCATGCTGTCGAACGTCTGCACGCCCCTGTCCCGGGCGGCGGCCATGGCGGCGGCGCTGACGTCGTGGCCCCGGACCTCGTGGCCGGCCCGGACGAGGTTCGCGGACATCGGGTTGCCCATGTGGCCGAGGCCGATCCAGGTGATGGTGGTCATCGTGTGTTCCCTTCAGCGAGGTCGTGAACTGCATGGTCGTGAACTGCGGGGTGTCCGGCGGCGGGGGGCGTGCACAGCGCGCCCAGCGGCGGACCGGGGAACCGGTCCGCCGCTGGGCGCGGGCGGTGCGGGGCGGCGGGGATCAGGAGATCCGGTCCTGGGCGGCCTTCTCCTCGGAGAGCCGGCGCCGGTCCTCGGCGTCGACGTCCTGGAGGGAGATGCCCTTGGTCTCGCGCAGCGTCGCCACCGCGATCAGGGTGACGAGGCAGGCCGCGGCGATGTAGACGGCGATCGGCACCCACGAGTTGAACTCGCGCAACAGGGCGGTCGCGATGATCGGGGCCAGCGAGCCGGCCACGATCGAGGTCACCTGGTAGCCCAGGGAGACGCCGGAGTAGCGCATCCGGGTGGGGAACATTTCGGCCATGATGGCCGGCTGCCCGGCGTACATGAGCGCGTGGATCATCAGGCCGAGGGTGATGGCCGCGAGGATGATGAAGCTGTTGTCGGTGTTGAACATCGGGAACGCGACGAAGGCCCAGACCGCGCCCAGCGCGGCGCCGGCGGCGTACATCGGGCGGCGGCCCACCCTGTCGGTGGCCCGGCCCACGATCGGCACGCAGATCGCGTGGATGACGTGGGCGATCAGCAGCAGCAGCAGGATCCGGCTGGTGTCCACGTCCCGCTGGGTGGACAGGTAGGTGATCGAGAACGTCACCACCACGTAGTAGAGGATGTTCTCCGCGAAGCGCAGGCCCATGGCGCCGAAGACGCCGCGCGGGTAGCGGCGGAAGACCTCGCCCACGCCGTAGGCGGCGGACTTCTTCTCGAGGACCTCCTGCTGGGCCTCCTTGAAGATCGCGGCGTCGGTCACGTGGGTGCGGATGTAGTACCCGATGGCCACGATGACGATCGAGAGCCAGAAGCCCACGCGCCAGCCCCAGGCGAGGAACGCCTCCTCGGAGAGGGTGAAGGAGAGGGTGAGCAGCACGATGGTGGCGAGCAGGTTGCCCAGCGGCACCGCGGCCTGCGGGAAGCTGGACCAGAAGCCGCGCTCCTTGTTGGGGGAGTGCTCGGCCACGAGCAGGACGGCCCCGCCCCACTCGCCGCCCACCGCGAAGCCCTGCACGAAGCGCAGCACCACCAGCATGGCCGCGGCCCAGTAGCCGATCTGGTCGTAGCCGGGCAGGCAGCCCATGAGGAAGGTGGCGGCGCCGACCATGACGATCGAGATCTGCAGCAGGTGCTTGCGTCCGTACTTGTCGCCGAAGTGGCCGAAGACGATGCCGCCCAGCGGGCGGGCGATGAAGCCCACCGCGTAGATCAGGAACGCCTTGAGGATGCCGTCCAGCGGGTTGCCGGTGTCCACGAAGAACAGCTGGCCGAAGACCAGCGTGGAGGCCGTGGCGAAGAGGAAGAACTCGTACCACTCCACGACCGTGCCGGCCATCGAGGCCGCCACGACCTTCTTCAGCCCGCCCCGGTTCTCCGGCGAGTCGTTCGGGTCCGCCGAGGCGGCGACCCTGTCCTCAGTGCTCATGGGATTCTCCTGCTGCTGGGTGAACGGTGACTGTGGTCACATTGTTTGCCTACAGTGTGCGGATCTGTGGTGCGCTTCACAATGACCATGCGCTCGCGGCGCCTGTGCAAAAATGCACACGACGCCCGAATTCGCGCAGTCATCCGTGCTGCGCTCCGCTCCGGAGGAGAAGCCCCTTGTCACACGGCGCTGACGACCTCCTGCTCCTGCTCGCCGTGGCCCGCCACGGGTCCTACGCCGGGGCCGCGGCGGACCTCGGGCTCAGTCACACCACCGTGTCGCGGCGGATGGCCGGGCTCGAGAGGGCCGTGGGCGCCCGGCTGCTCGTGCGCTCCGGGGACAGGTGGGAGCCCAGCGAGCTGGGCCGGACGTTCGTGGCCGCCGGCGAGGAGATCGAGCACGCCGTGGACGCTCTCCCCCTGGGGCCCGGCGGGCGCGGCAGCTCGGTCAGCGGCGTGGTGCGGGCGCTGGCCCCGGACGGGTTCGGGGGCGTGGTCATGGGCGCGGCCATGCGGCAGGTCGTCCAGGAGCACCCGGGGTGCGGCTGGAGATGATCAATGCCGCCCGGCGGGCGCAGACCAACCCGGTGGGCATCGACCTGGAGGTGGTCGTCGGGCGCCCGGAGGTCTCCCGCAAGGAGGCCTTCCACCTGGCCGACTACTCCCTGGGCGTCTACGCCTCCCAGGACTACCTCGCCGCCCACCCGCCGCTGCGCACGCCCGAGCAGGTGCAGGAGCACCCGCTGATCTACTTCGTGGACTCCATGCAGGACGTCGCGGAGCTCGACATCCCGCGCCGGCGCTTCCCGCGGATGCGCCAGGGCGTGGGCGCCACCTCCTCGGTGGTGCACGTGGAGCTCACCCGGGCCGGGGCCGGGATCGGGCTGCTGCCCTGCTACCTCGCCGAGCGCGTCCCGGAGCTGGTGCGGCTCTTCCCGGAGGAGCTGTGGTTCCCGGTGGAGTACTGGGTGGTCTCCCGGTCGGACCTGCTGCGCCGCCCGGCCGTGCAGGCCGTGATGGCCGCGATCCGCGCGGCGGTGGCGCAGATGCGCGAGGAGCTCGTCGCCGCCCCGGGCCCCCGGGCCTGACTGGCCGGGGGCCCGGGGCTGCCGGGGGCGGGGCTACCGGGAGCGGAGGATGTCGTAGACCGAGGAGTCGTCGTGTCGGCCGTGGCCCTCGCGGCGGCCGCGCACGTAGAGCTGCTCGGCCGCCGAGGCCAGCGGCACCGGTTGCTCGACCGCCCGGGCGGCGTCGGTGACCAGGCCCATGTCCTTGACGAAGATGTCCAGAGCGGAGCGGACCTCGGCCTGATCGCCCTGCAGCATCCGCGGACCGCGGTCCTCGAACATGAAGGACGTGGCGGCCCCTGTGGAGAGCACCTCCAGGCACTGCGCGGGGTCCAGGCCCATGGAGTCGGCCAGGGCCAGCGCCTCGCCCGCCACGGCGATGTGCACGCCGCACAGCAGCTGGTTGACCACCTTGAAGCGCTGCCCGTCCCCCACCCGGGGCCCGACCAGGGGCGCGTTGGCGGCCATCGCGTCCAGCAGCGGCCGGACCACGGCCACGTCCTCCTCGGCGCCGCCGACCATCACGAGCAGCTCGCCGGTGGCGGCGCGTGCCGTTCCCCCGGAGACCGGCGCGTCGACGATCCGCCGCACCCCGCGGGCCTCGAGGCCCTGCGCGCAGGACTCCACGGCCTGGGGGCCGACGGTGGCCATCACGAGCAGCACCGTGTCCGGGCCGAGGGACCCGGCGATGCCGCGTTCGCCGAACAGGACCTCGTGCAGCTGGGCCCCGGTGGCGACCATGACGACGACGACGTCCGCGCCGGCCGCCGCCTCGCGGGGGTCGGCCAGCAGCTCGAAGGCGTCATCGATGTGTTCCTGGGCGCGGGGGGAGACGTCGAAGCCGCGGACGGGGAAGCCGGCGCGGGCCAGAGTGAGGGCCATGGGGGCGCCCATGGCGCCGAGGCCGAGGAAGCCGACGGACAGGGGTGTGCTCATGACGGGTTCTCCTGGGGATCAGAGGTGCGGGGCTGTGCGGCGGACCGGGCGCGCTCGGCGGCCCGGTCGAGGACGTCCACGACGTCGGCGAGGGCGGACTCCCCGCCCACGTTGCCGGGGAAGACCACATAGGGTCCGCCCTGGGTGGTGGCGGGGGCGTCGGTGGGCTGGAACAGGGAGATCTGGCCGGGGAAGAACTGGCCGGTCACGCTCGCCCGGCGGATGCCCAGGCCCCGGTGGGCGACCTCGTGGGAGGTGATCCCGCCCTTGGCCACGACCCACGCCGGGCGGGACCGGGCCACACCGTGCACGACCTCCACGAGGCGTCGGAGACGGAGCGGGCGATGGCCAGCGACTCGTCGGGGTCCTCCGTGCGCACGAGCTCGCGGCTGGTCCACACCACCGCGTCGCGGCTGGCCAGGGCCTCGACGATCCGCGTGACCGCGTCGGCCACGTGACCGGGACGGGCGGCGTCGTCGAGCAGGGTGGGCACGTCCAGCTCCACCTCGAAGAGCTCCCGCCGGGCGCGCAGCTCGGCGAGCTGGCGGTTGGTCAGCCCCACGTGGGAGCCGACCGCCACGAGTCCGTGCGGCAGCCGCCCGGGGCCGACCACGATGTCCTCGGGGTCCAGCTCGCGGGAGCCGGTGAGCCCGGCGAGCGGGCGCACGAAGGACGGCCCGCAGCGGGTGACGAAGGTGCGGCCCTCGGCCTCCAGGACGGCCAGGGCCTGCGCCACGGTGTCGAGGTCCGCGTAACTCGTGGCGTTGACCACCACCCAGGCCCGGTCCTTCGCCCGGCGCAGGATGTCCGCGACCGCGGCCGCTCCGCCGGTGCGGATGTCCTCCAGGCCGATGGACAGGATCGCGTCCCGCTCCAGCGCGCCGCCGGAGCGCTCCACGAGGAAGTCCTTGAGGTCGGAGGAGGAGTAGCCGAAGGTGGCGTCGGCGGCGAAGTCGGTCTCGCCCACGGGCATCGGCTTCCCTTGCAGGACGGCGTAGTGGACATCGTCCTCGGTGTAGCGGCCGGCCTCGATCATGGCCGGGGCGAAGAGGAACCCGTCCACCGCCACTCCCTGTCCGGCGAGCACGTCCGCCAGGGCGGTGGGCTCGGCGATGACGTGCCCCCGCAGGTCGAGTCGCTGCGGGAGACCAGGTGGGGTAGTGGCAGACCCTCGGCCTTCAGGCGTCCCAGCACCGCCGAGACGAGCTCGGTGTTGATCGCCACGGCCTCGGCCTCCGGGCGGGCGCGGCTGTTGGTGAGCACGAAGCAGGTGCGCCCGGGGTTCCGGACGACGTCGAGGACGGGGGCGGGGTCGAGCTCGAGGACGACGTCGACGTCATGGACGCACTGGGACCCGGTGGGGTCGTCGTCGAGCACGAGCAGGGTGCGCGGTGTGGTCATGCGAGGATCTCCAATCGGCGGGACATCGGGGCAGGACATCGGAGTGAGTGCGTCAGCGCCGGTCGTGACCCGGGGACTCGGGGAACAACGTCCATCTGTCAGATGTCAGACATATTATGTGAGGCAGGACACGTGGTCAATGCTCGGCCTCTCCCCCGGAGAAGACCAGACATCTGACATGGCCCGGTTGCTAGGCTTTCTCCCCAGAGGCGGGAGCGTGCACCGGTGCCGCTGCCAGCCGTCCACCGCACCGAGGAGGAGCACCATGGCCCGCCCGTCCCTGGTCGACCAGGTCGCCGACGCCCTCCTCGACCGGATCATCGCGGGGGACTTCCCGCCCGGGTCGGTGGTGCCCGGTGAGATCGACCTCAGCGCGGAGCACCAGGTCAGCCGCATGACCGTCCGGGAGGCGATCAAGACCCTGGGCGCCCAGCGCATCCTGCGCGTGGAGCGGGGGCGCGGCACGTTCGTGAACCCCCTGTCCCGGTGGGCGTCCCTCGAGGCCGTGATCCGGGCGGTCTCGGAGGGGCAGGACGACGCGGCGGCGGCCGTGCAGCTGATCGAGCTGCGCCGCTTCCTGGAGTCCGGCGCCTGCGAGCTGGCCGCCGGGCGGCTCTCCGCCGAGGAGCTGGACGGGCTGGCCCGGGACGCCGACGCCATGGAGGACGCCCACCGGGTCCAGGACGTGGCGGCCTTCGTGACCGCCGACCTGCGCTTCCACGAGCGGATCCAGGAGGCCTCGGGCAACGTGTTCATCGCGGTGCTGTTCGAGCCGCTGCACCGGGTGCTCACGGAGCGGCGGGCCCAGACGTCCCGGGTGCCGGAGATCCAGGCCCACGCCGTCGCCGAGCACCGCAAGATCGTCTCCGCGCTGGCCTCCGCCGACCCGGCCCGGGCCCGGCAGGCCATGGACGAGCACATGCAGCAGACGCTCGCCGACCTGAAGACCTACGTGCTCGGGGACGTCTCCCCGGCCGACCGCTGACCGCATATCCCGAAGGACTGTGCCCATGCGCGCCAACCTGCTCGACGTCGTCACCTCCGCCCTCGCCGCCCACACCGCCGTGCCGGCGCTGAGCACCTACGACTTCACCACCGCCCAGGCCGTGGTGGAGGCCAGCGAGCGGGCGGGCCGCCCGGTGATCCTGCTGGTCCCGCCCAAGGCCGCCGCCGGGACCGGCGGGCGCCGCCTCGTCACCGCCCTGCGCGCACTGGCCGACGACGCCGCCACCCCCGTGTGCGTCCAGCTCGACCACGCCGTGGACCTGGACCTGATCGAGCACGCGGTGGCGGCCGGCGCCGACGCCGTCCTGGCCGACGGCTCCTCCCTGCCCGCCGCCGCGAACGCCGCGTTCGTCGCCCGCGCCCGGGAGCTCGTGGGCCCCGGCGTGGTGGTCGAGGCGGAGCTCGGCAGCCTGCCCGGGGACGAGGACGCGGCCATGACCTCCGAGGCCGGCGGCATGACCGACCCCGGGGAGGTCCCCGGGTTCCTGGACGGGTCCGGGGCGGACCTGCTGGCCGTGGCCGTGGGCAACGTGCACGGGCACTACCGGGGCACCCCGCGGCTGCACTGGAGCCGTCTGGAGCAGATCTGCGAGGCCGCCGAGCGGACCCCGCTCGTGCTGCACGGCGCCTCCGGGATCCCGGAGACCATGCTGGTCCGCGCGCCGCTGGCGGGCATCGGCAAGATCAACATCAACACCGAGCTGCGCTCGGCCGTCTTCGCCGCCGTGGCGGACCGGATCGAGCAGCGCCGGCACCAGGGCCTGAGCCTGTGGGCGCTCCTGGAGGACTGGACCGAGGCGGTGGGCGAGTTCACCACGCTGGCCCACCGGTTGACGACCGCCGAGGCGCGCTCCCGGAATTCCTGAGCCCCGGTCCGGCGTTGCCTCATACCGTGCCCCGCGGGCCCGGTCCGCCGGCCGCCCGCGGAAAGCACCGGCAGGAAGCACCAGCACCGCACCACGAGCAGAGGAGTTCTTCCATGGAATACACCCGACTCGGCAGTTCCGGCCTGTACGTCTCCCGGCTGGCCCTGGGCACCATCCCCTTCGGTTCCGGCGGAGGGTTCGAGAAGATCGCGGGGCTGGGCCCGGACGAGGCCCGCCGGCAGATCGACGAGGTCCTGGACCGCGGCGTGAACTTCATCGACACCGCCAACCTGTACTCCGGCGGGGACGCCGAGCGGGTGCTGGGCGAGGTGCTGGGCAGCAAGCGGGACGACGTCGTCCTCACCTCCAAGGCCCGCACCCCCACCGGGGACGGCCCCAACGACGGCGGCGCGAGCCGGATCCACGTGACCCGGGCCGTCGAGGACAGCCTGAAGCGGCTGAGGACCGACCACCTCGACCTGCTCTACCTGCACCAGTGGGACGGGCAGACCCCGATCACCGAGACCATCGCCACCGCCAACGAGCTGATCCGGGCCGGGAAGATCCGCTACTGGGGCGTGTCCAACTACAACGGCTGGCAGCTGGCCAAGACGGTCTACGAGGCGCGGCTGGCCGGGCTGGAGGGCCCGGTGGCCCACCAGGCCTACTACACCCCGGAGGCCCGGGAGATCGAGTACGAGATCGTCCCGGCCGCCCGCGACCTCGGGCTGGCGACCTTCGGCTGGAGCCCGCTGGGGGAGGGGCTGCTCAACGGCAAGGTCCGCCGCGGGACCGAGACCCCGTCCGACACGCGGCAGGGCACCGGCTGGCCGGAGCCCCACGTGGTGGACCGGGACCGGGCCTACGACCTGATCGAGCTCTTCGACGAGATCGCCCGGGAGCTGGGCTGGACGATCCCCCAGGTGGTGATCTCCTGGATCCTGGGCCGCCCGGGGATCGACGGGACCGTGATCGCCGCCCGGCGGTTCGAGCACCTGCAGGAGGACCTCGACGCCGCCGAGCTGACGCTGCCGCAGGAGGCCCGGGACCGGATCACGTCCGCGTCCCAGCTGCCCGCCTACTACCCGCTGTGGCACCGGCTGCTCAACGGCCAGGACCGGCCCGAGCCCGCGGAGGCGGAGTTCTACGCCGAGCAGCGCGGCCACGTCTTCGGCGAGGACCCGGCCCAGGCCTAGCAGGCCGCGCACCGGACGCCGCCCGGCCGTCCGGGCGAGCACGGCCGGGCGGACCTTCCCGGCGCGGACGGGCCACGCAGGTGCCGACCGTCCATGCCGGTCCCGCCGGGCCGTGCTCGGCCCGGCGCGGTCAGCCGACGAGCATGCCCGCGATCGCGGCGCTCATGAGGTTGGCGAGCGTCCCGCCGAGCACGGCCCGCAGGCCGAGGCGGGCGATGTCCCGGCGGCGGCTCGGGGCGATGCCGCCGAGCCCGCCGAGCAGGATCGCCAGGGAGCCGAAGTTCGCGAAGCCGGTCAGGGCGAAGGTCACGATGGCCTGGGTCTTGGCGGAGTAGTTCTCGATCTGCGGGGCGAAGTCGGCGAACGCGACGAACTCGTTGAGCACCAGCTTCTGCCCCAGGAAGCTGCCCGCGTCGATCGCCTCGGTCCAGGGCACCCCCACGGCGAACATCACCGGCGCGAAGACGTACCCGAAGAGCTGCTCCAGGGTGAGCGCCTCCAGTCCGAACAGGCCGCCGACCGCGCCGAGGACGATGTTGATCAGCGCGATGAGCGAGATGAAGGCGATGAGCATCGCGCCGACGTTGAGGGCCAGGCTCAGGCCGTCGGACGCGCCGCGGGCGGCGGCGTCGATGACGTTGGCCGGTTCCGTGTCCTCGTCCGTCGCATCGCCCCTCGCGCCGCCCGTCGCGCCGTCGGCCGCGTCCGTGGCGGACACCCCTGCCGGGTCGGCGGACCGGGCGACGTCGTCGGGCCGGGCGGAGTCGCCGGGCTGGGCGGCATCGTGCGACCGGACAGGATCGTCGGGTCGGGTGGCGGCGCCGTCGCCGCGCGCCGCGGCCTGGGCGTCCTCCCGGCGGGCGAACTCGACGGCCGCGTAGGACGTGGCCCCGCGCCGGGAGCCGCGGGCGAGCCACCGGGCGGCGCCGCGACGCTCCTCCTTTCCCGGCTCGGGCTGCGCCGGGGCACCGGCGTGGCGTCCGGAGTCCGCCGGGCCGGCGTCGTCGTCGGAGGTCCGCGCGGACGCACCCGCCGGCGCCGCATCCCGGGCGTCCTCCAGCGCCCCGGCGGGGACGAGGAGCTTGGCCATGAGCAGGGCGGCCGGCGCGGCCATGAACGAGGCGGCGATCAGGTACTCGAGCGGCGCCCCGAGCAGGGAGTAGCCCACGAGCACCGAGCCGGCCACGGTGGCCAGCCCGCCGCACATGACGGCGAAGAGCTCGGAGCGCGTCATCCCGGCCACGTAGGGCTTGATGACCAGCGGCGCCTCGGTCTGCCCCACGAAGATGTTGGCCGCCGCGTTCATGGACTCGGGCGTCGTCGTGCCGAGGAGCTTCGCCAGGCCGCCGCCGATGATCTTCACGACCCACTGCAGGGCGCCCAGGTAGTACAGCACCGACGTCAGGGCCGCGAAGAACACGATGACCGGCAGCACCTGGAAGGCGAAGACCGAGCCCTCCTCGGGCAGGACCGGGCCGAAGAGGAAGTCGATGCCCGCGCCGGAGGAGTTGATCACGGCCTGGACCGCCAGGGTGAGGGCCTCGAGCACGGCGCGTCCGGCCGGGACGTAGAGCACCAGCACGCCGAAGACCACCTGGATGGTCAGCGCGAGGGCTACGGTGCGGATGCGGATCCTGCGGCGGTCCACCGAGAAGAGGACGGCGATGGCGAGGAGGGCGATCATGCCCCCGACGCCCCACAGCACGTCGAGCATGTCCGGTTGTCCTTCCGTCGGGTGTGCCCGGGGTGCCGGCGACGACGTCGGTGCGGGCACGGCCTCCTGCGTTCGGCGCCGCCGGCGTGGTACCGCGTACTCTAGCGTGAGCGCTGCGAGGGCCCCTGTCCTCGACCGACCCGAAGGACGCGAGCGATGACCGATCCGGCTGCCCGGCTCCTCTATCTGGACTGCGACACCGGCATCGACGACGCCCTCGCGCTGGCCTACCTGGTGGCCACCCCCTCGGTCGACCTGCGGGGCGTCGGCACCGTCAGCGGCAACACCGACGCCGCCACCGCCGCGCGCAGCACCGTGGACCTGCTGGCCCTGCTGGACCGCTCCGACATCCCGGTCGCGGTCGGCGCGCGGGACCCGCTCGGCAGCCGGTTCGGCGGAGGCACCCCGGCCGTGCACGGCACCAACGGCACCGGGGACGTGGACCTGCCGCGGGCGTCCGCCGAACCGGTGGCCGAGACGGCGGACGCGATGCTGCTCCGGCTGGCCCACGAGCACCCGGGCGAGCTGCACGTGCTGGCCACCGGCCCGCTGACCAATCTCGCCCGCGCCCTGCGGCGGGACCCCGCCCTGCCCGGCTGGTCGCCGGCGTCACCGTCATGGGCGGCGCCGCCCTGGTTCCCGGCAACCGGACGCCGGTCGCCGAGGCCAACATCTCGCACGACCCCGAGGCGGCCGCCGAGGTGCTCGCCGCTCCGTGGGACGTGACTCTCGTGCCGCTGGACGTCACCATGGAGCACCGCCTGGACGAGGACCAGCGGCAGCAGCTCGCCGCGATCGACCATCCGGCGCTGCCCCCGCTGGCGGCGATGCTCGAGCGCTACGCCGAGTTCTACACCGGGGTCTTCGGCCGCCCACTGTCCGCCTTGCACGACCCCCTGGCCGCGGCGCTGGCGGCCGGCACCGTGGAACCGGCCCTCGCGCCGAAGGTGACGGTGCAGGTCGACACGACCGACGGTCCCGGGCGCGGCCAGACGATCTGCGATCTGCGCGGGCGGTTCGCCGGCTATCCCGCACCCGCCGGAGCCCGGTGCCGCGTGGTGCTCGAGCTGGCCGAGGACTTCGCCCCGCATCTCCTGCACACCCTCCGCCGGCTCGGCCCGGCCGTACCGGCGGAGTCCGTGGGGGCTGCGCTCACCGTGGTGGGCAGCATCAATCTCGACCTCACGGCCGTGTGCGAGCGGCTGCCCGCGCCCGGGGAGACCGTCATCGGCGCGGACCTGCAGCGGCAGCCGGGCGGCAAGGGCGCCAACCAAGCCGTCGCCGCCGCACGGCTGGCCGGCCGCGCCCGGATGATCGGCGCCGTCGGCGACGACCCGGACGGCGGGCTCCTCCTCCGCCGCCTGGCGGCAGCCGGCGTCGACACCACCGGCGTCCGCCGCGTGGCGGCGCCGACCGGCACCGCCCTCATCACCGTGGACCACCACGGGGAGAACCAGATCACCGTCTGCGCCGGGGCCAACGCCGAGGTGTCGATCGAGGACGTGGTCTTCGCGCCGGAGGACGTCGTGCTCTGCCAGCTGGAGATCGCGCTCGACACCGTGTGCGAGACCGCCCGGCGGACCCCGGGCTTCTTCGCTCTCAACGCCGCCCCGGCCCGGTCCCTCCCGGCCGAGCTGGTGGAGCGGTGTGACCTCGTCATCGTGAACGAGACGGAGTACGCCCGCCTCCCCGAGCTGGCCGACGCGAAGCTCGTCGCGGTGACCTACGGCGCCCAGGGCTCGGCCCTCTACGCGCACGGGCGGCAGGTCGCCGCCGCCCCCGCCCAGGAGGTCGCCGTGGTCAGCACGGTCGGCGCCGGTGACGCCTTCTGCGCCGCGCTGGTGCTGGCCCTCGCCGCCGGGCTCGACCACGGAACGGCCCTGCGTGCCGCCAACGCGGTGGGCGCCCACGCCGTCGGCGACGCCTCCTCGCAGCCGGAGTTCTCCCCGCTGGAGCACTACCTGCCGTCCCCGGCCGAGGGTGGCACTCTCTCGGCCGATCCCTCCTGACTGTCCGCGACACCGGCCCGGCCCATGGCCACGGAACCTCGGGGTCGGTGCCGAGAACTACGCTGACGTCATGACCTCGCAGCCTCCGCGGCGACCGGCCCCCTGGCAGCCCGACGCCCCTCCTGCGCCCGCGCCCGCCGGCGTCCGGCCTCCCGGTCCGCCCGCGGGGTGGCCGGCAGCCCCGTATCCGGGCCACCCCGGTGGCCCGGCCCCGCAGCCGGGTTTCCCGGCGACGGCGCCGGTCACCTACGCGGAGTTCTACCGCACGCCCCGCAACCGCTGGTGGAAGGGATTCACCAGCATCCTCGTCCTCTGTGCCGCGGTGCTGCTGTTCTCGATCGTGCTGACCTTCGGCGCCATGGGGATCGACCTCGTCCTGGGCTCCACCACGATGGACGACCTCGCGAGCGGGCGGATCACCATGACGCCGGTGCTGCTGCTGGCCAGCAATCTCACGCTGGTCCTCTCGGCCGTCGTCGCCCTGCTCCTGCACCGGTACCTGCACCGGCAGCCCGTCGGCACCCTGCACTCGGTGCTGGGCCGCTTCCGCTGGGGCTGGTGCGGGTGGGCCGCCCTGGTGATCGTTCCGCTGTTCGTGGCCTACGTGGGGCTCGTGGCGCTCGTCGAGGCGCCCGGGCCGCTCTCCCTGGACGCGACCGCATGGGCCTTCCTCGCGGTCGTCCTGCTGACCACGCCGCTGCAGGCGGCGTCCGAGGAGTACATCTTCCGCGGCGTGATCCAGCGCTCAGCCGGGTCATGGGTCTCCGGGACCCTCCCGTCCCTGGTGGTCGGCACCGGCGTGAGCGCGGTGCTGTTCTCGATCGCGCACTTCGCCACCGACGTGTGGCTGATCGTCTACTACCTGGTCTTCGGGATCGCGATGTCGCTGCTGAGCCAGGCCACCGGCGGGCTCGAAGCCGCCTCGCTGGTGCACGCGGCGAACAACGTCATGCTCTTCCTGGTGGCCACTGCCGCGGGCCAGATGAGCGAGGGGCTGGACCGCTCGGCCGGCGCCGGCGGCCCGTTCATGCTGGTGCCGATGCTGGTCATCTCGGCCATCGCCGCGGTCCTGATCGTCCTCGCCCGCCGGCGCGGACTGGCCCACCGGGCCGCCCCGCCGCCGACCGCCTGAGGCCGCGGTCCGGCGCACCGGCCGGGAGATGCCTGGGAGTTCGGGGGCGTCCCACGGTGACCCGGACGGCCGGTCGATAGGCTCGGATCCGTGACCGGACTCCGTGGAGCGGCCCTGCTCGAAGTGCTCAGTGCCGCCGCCACCAACACCGGTGTGGCGCTGGTGGTGGCGGCCCTGCTCATCCGGTGCCTCTACCTCGGCTGGCACCGGACCGAGGCCCTGCACGTGCTCACGGACGGGGAGTCCTGCCTGCGCTGGCACACCACCCGCTACGAGATCCACGAGGAGCCGTGGCCGGACCCGCCGGCGCCCGTTCCCGCCCCGGGGGCCGAGGTGACGGTCTACTACCGCGTCCGCGATCCGCGCCGGTGGGCGCTCACGGCCCCGTACCGCATGACGCGGTGGCTGTTCTGGACCGGCGCCGTGCTCACGGTGGTCGGACTGCTCCTGCCCGCGCTGCTCGGCTGAGCGGTCAGCGCACGGCCCTGTTGCGTGCTGCCTTGTTGCGCCCGGACAGGCTCTCGGCCACGCCGATCAGCAGGACCGCGGCGATCACGGCCACGATGAAGCCCAGGACGTTGAGCTCGAAGATGTCGCCGGTGCCCAGCGCGCTGGCGATGACGCCGCCGATCACCGAGCCGGCCAGGCCCAGCAGCAGCGTGGCGATCAGGCTGAGGTTCTGCCTGCCGGGTTTGATGAGCCGGGCGAGGGCGCCGATGACGAGTCCGGCAACGATGAAGCCGATCATGGGGTCTTCCTTCTCAGGTCGGGGGTCCCGGCGGCGACGGGGGTTCTCCTGCAGTGCCGCACCCCGATACTACGCATACTGCCGATTCCTCCGCACGGGCCGGGACGGGCCGACCCCGCGGCGGGACGGTCCGGCGCACGTCCTCGATAACTCCCGGACCGGGCGATACGGTGAACGGCGTCACAGCCCAGCACCGAGACCGGAGGTCGTCGTGAAGATTCGTGGAGCCGTCCTGGAGACCATGGAGGCCTCGGCCCCGTACGCGGAGTCGCAGCCGCTGCGCGTCGAGGAGCTCGAGCTCGGCGAGCCCGGGCCCACCGAGCTGCTCGTGCGGATCACCGCCGCCGGGGTGTGCCACTCCGACCTCTCCGTGGTCAACGGCAACCGGCCGCGGCCCCTGCCGATGCTGCTGGGGCACGAGGCGGCCGGCGTCGTCGAGCACGTGGGCGCCGAGGTCACCGACCTCACGAAAGGCCAGCACGTGGTGATGGCGTTCCTGCCGCGCTGCGGCGAGTGCGCCGCGTGCAAGACCGAGGGGCTGCTGCCGTGCACGGTCGGGTCGAAGGCCAACGCCTCCGGCACCCTGATCGAGGGCTCCCAGCACCTCACCTCCCAGGCCCGCGGCAACGTCTACCACCACCTGGGGGTCTCCGGGTTCGCCACCCACGCCGTGGTGGACCGCCGCTCCGTGGTGCCCGTGGGCGAGGACGTCCCGGCCCCCATCGCGGCCGTCATGGGCTGCGCGGTGCTCACCGGGGGAGGGGCCGTCCTCAACGCGGCGCAGGCCACTCCCGACGACGCCGTGGCCGTGGTCGGTCTCGGCGGCGTGGGACTCGCCGCGGTGCTGGTCGCCAAGGCCGTGGGCTGCCGCCGGGTGATCGCCGTGGACGCGCTGGCCGAGAAGCTGGAGCTGGCGATGGAGTTCGGCGCCGACGAGGCGCTCACCCCGGACGAGCTCGTGGCGCTCGAGGACAAGCCCCGCGTGGTCATCGAGGCCGCCGGGCACCCCCGAGCCTTCGAGACCGCGTTCAACGCCACCGCCGTGGGCGGGGTGACCGTCACCGTGGGTCTGCCGGCGCCCGGGGCGATGTCCCAGATTGAGCCGCTGAAGATCACCGCCGAGGCCCGCCAGATCATCGGCAGCTACCTCGGCTCCGCCGTGCCGGCCGTGGACATCCCCAAGTACGAGCAGATGTGGCGCGACGGCGCGCTGCCCCTGGAGAAGCTGATCACCTCGCACATCACGCTGGACCAGATCAACGAGGCGATGGACGAGCTGGACGCGGGGCGGGCGGTGCGGCAGGTGATCGAGTTCCCGGACGCATGAAGCGAGCGCCGGAGTGCGATTCTCTGCGGGCAGCATGCCTCATGCATGACGATGTGCGAGTCCTTCAGTGCAGGGAAGGAACCGGCACCTTAGACTCCGTTTATGGCTGCCTCCCCGCGCATGACGTTTGAAGATGAGATGCAGTTCCGTCATGCGGCCATGGAGTGGTTAGCCATGCGAACCAATGATGGCGCCGAGCCGATGTATTTCCTGGACATTGAGGAATTTGAGTACGAAGGAGCGCGAACACCGCTTCGGAATCGCTATAAGGGAATATGGAAGCCGGCGACCTTTGGCGCCGCTCTCTCGTTTACGACGAAGTTCACGAAACCCGGTAAAGAGCGCCCCTACGAGGATGCCGTGGGAGACGACGGCCTCATTCGCTACAAGTGGCGAGACGGTGGGCCGGACATCCCAGACAATCGGGCACTGCGGGCGGCTATGGAAGCGGGCCTGCCACTCATTTGGTTCTACGGCATCGCGGAAGGCGTCTACCAACCAATATTTCCGGTGTTCCTTGTGGCGGAAGAGGCGGACCAGCACCAATTTGTCGTGGCCATCGACGACGCACAACGGCTTTTTGAGGACGGGCCAATCTTCTCCGAAGGTCCATCTCTTAGCGTGGTAGAGAAGCGTTATGCCGCTCGCATGGCACGTCAGCGACTTCATCAGCCGGTGTTTCGCTCGATGGTCATGCGCGCCTACGACGAGCACTGCGCAGTCTGCGCTCTGCATCATGTGGAGCTACTAGATGCCGCTCATATCTTGCCAGACGCTCATGAGGACGGCATCGCCGCTGTGACCAACGGGCTATCTTTGTGCAAGATTCATCACTCCGCCTATGACAGGAAATTCATGGGTATCCGTCCGGACTATGTTGTGGAAATCCGAACGGATCTGCTAACTGAAGTCGACGGACCCATGTTGCGTCATGGCTTGCAGGAGCGTCACGGAGAGCGGCTTCTCATCCTTCCACAACGGCGCAAAGAGCGTCCCTCAAGTGCCCTTCTAGAAAAGGCTTACCATCGCTTTCTTGAAGCCGCTTAAGGGTCTAGCAGACTTTCTCGGGCACCAACCATTAATGCGGATAATGCATGCTTTGTGCGCTTGTGGTTTCCGGGGGATCACATAAGTCGTGTTGCTGAGGTGTGTGGCACCGGATCGATATCCCGCGGCGAGGGGGTATGGAATGCCGTGCGTCCTCGTTGCAGGAGGGGCACATAACTCTGCGCAGCGTCCGCGACTGCACCTTGTATCGAGAGGGTCCGCCTCGCGAGTTGCGCAGAAGTATCAGCCCGCGCCGGATTAGTCGGCTAGTGGCCCGCGTCACACCTCCGTAGCGTTGAGGACATCGCGCACCGGCTGCCCGCTCTTCTGCTCGCCAGGTGCCTTCCACCTGGTGTCCACGAAGGAGTGCCCGCATGTTCGGCATGCCCCGCCGCCTGCTCTTCGGCTATCTCGCCCTCGCCGTCTTCATGACCGGTGATGGTCTTGAGCTCACGTTCCTGTCCCGCTTCCTCGTCGAGAACGGCTTCACGCCCACCCAGGCCGGCCTCGTCTTCACCGTCTACGGCCTGGTGGTCGCCGTTTCGGCGTGGACCACCGGCGTGCTCGCCGAGGTCGTGGGCGCCAAGCGCCTCATGGTCCTCGGCGGCGTCCTCTGGATGGTCCTGCACGTCCTGTTCCTCACCGTGGGCCTGCAGAGCGTGCTCGGCACCATCCTCATCTACAGCCTGCGCGGGGTCGCCTACCCGCTGTTCATGTACTCCTTCGTGGTGCTCATCGCGCAGTCGGTGCACCCCAGCCGCCTGGCCTCGGCCATGGGCTGGTTCTGGGCGTCCTTCTCCCTGGGCATCGGCGTGATGGGCGCCTACGTGCCCAGCCTGCTGGTCCCGGTCATCGGCGAGTACGCCACCCTGTGGGCGTCCCTGCCCTTCGTGGCGGCCGGCACCCTGATGTGCGCCTTCCTGGTCCCCGGCGCCCCGCCGGAGGCGGACCTCTCCCAGAAGCTGCACGGTGCGGAGCGCACCCGCGAACTGCTGCGCGGGGTGACCATCCTGGTGGAGAACCGGCAGATCGCCCTGTCCGTGGTCATCCGGGTGCTGTGCAACCTCACGCTCTATGCGTTCCCCATGATGATGCCGTTGTACCTGACCACCGGCGAGATCGGCGGCGCGTCCTGGTTCACGCTGCCCGAGTGGATGATGCTCTGGGCCATCATGAACACCATCACCATCGGCGCCAACATCGTCTGGGGCCGGCTCGGCGACCGCTACGGCTGGATGCGCCAGATGCGCTGGTTCGGCTTCGGCGGCATGGCCCTCGCGGTCCTCGCCTTCGCCTACGTGCCGGTGTGGTTCGGCCCCAGCTTCCCGGCGATGGTCGGGGCCGCCGTGCTCTTCGCCCTGTCCGTCACCGCGTTCGTCCCGATGGGCGCGATCTTCCCGGCCCTGGCCCCCGAGCACCGCGGGGCGGCGATCTCCGCGCACAACCTCGCCTCCGGGCTGACCACGTTCCTCGGCCCGGGCATCGCCACCCTGCTGCTGCCGGTTCTCGGACCGGTGGGCGTGTGCTGGGTCTTCGCCGGCCTGATGCTCCTCGGCACCGTCACCACCTTCTTCATCCACCCGCCCCAGCCCGGCATCACCACCGCGACCGGCCGGATGCTGCCGCGCCGCGAGCGTCTTGCCGTCGCCGCCTGAGGAGACCTGAGACCATGAACCCCACGACGCTCACCAGCACGAGCGCTGCGACCACAGCCCCGAAGACCTCGAACACCCAGGAGAGACCCATGGACGCCGTCGTCC
Organism: Kocuria sp. CNJ-770; assembly: GCF_001942375.1. Classification (NCBI taxonomy): domain Bacteria; kingdom Bacillati; phylum Actinomycetota; class Actinomycetes; order Micrococcales; family Micrococcaceae; genus Kocuria; species Kocuria sp. CNJ-770. The sequence goes on along the minus strand of NZ_MKJW01000044.1, from coordinate 52,566 downwards.
TCGAACGCCAGCACGAGATCCAGGTCCGGCCCGTCCCCGGGCTGCGCCCCGTGGGCCCCGGTGAGGTGCGCATCGGCGTGCACACCGTGGGCATCTGCGGCAGCGACATCCACTACTTCACGCACGGCCGGATCGGGCCCTACGTCGTCGAGGCCCCGATGGTCCTCGGGCATGAAGCCTCCGGCACGGTGCTGGAGGTGGGGGAGGGTGTTCACCACCTGGCCGTGGGCGATCGGGTCTGCATGGAGCCGGGCATCCCCAACCCGCGCTCGCGGGCCGCGCGGCTGGGCATGTACAACGTGGACCCGGACGTGCAGTTCTGGGCCACGCCCCCGGTGGACGGCTGCCTGCAGCCCGAGATCATCCACCCCGCCGACTTCACCTACCGGCTGCCCGAGCAGCTCTCGCTGGAGGAGGGCGCCCTGATCGAGCCCTTCGCCGTGGCGGTGCACGCGGTGACCAAGGCCGGCCTGGCGCCGGGCGACGTCGCGGTGGTGGTGGGCGCCGGCACCATCGGGGTGCTCACCGCGATCGCGGCCGCCGCGAGCGGGGCGTCCCGGGTGTACATCTCGGACGTGGCCCCGGAGAAGTTCGCCAAGATCGAGGCGTACCCGACCATCCACGCCGTGGACGTCTCCCGCCAGGACCTCCGCGAGGTGGTGCGCGAGGCCACCGACGGCTGGGGCGCGGACGTGGTCTTCGAGGCCAGCGGCAGCCCGCACGCGTTCGGCGACCTGTGGGAGATCCCCGCACCGGGCGGGACCGTGGTGCTGATCGGCATCCCGGTGGACCCGGTGCCGCTGGACGTCGCCGCCGCCCAGGCCCGGGAGCTGCGGATCGAGACCGTGTTCCGCTACGCCAACTCCTACCAGCGGGCCATCGAGCTCGCCGCGTCCCCGGCGGTGGACCTGGGCGCCCTGATCAGTGCCACGTATCCGTTCGAGGAGTCCGTGGCCGCCTTCGAGCGCGGCGCCGAGGGGCGGCCCACCGACACGAAGATCCAGATCCGGGTGGCCGGAGCCTGACCGTGGCTGCCGCCGCACGGAGCACGACGACGGAGGACCCCACCTCCCCGGTCCGGGAGCTGGTGATCCCGGACCCGTCGAGCTCCGTGCGGTGGCACGAGCACGACTGGCCCCACCCGCTGGCTCGCTGGCACTACCACCCCGAGGTGGAGGTGCACCTGATCCGGGAGTCCTCCGGGACGGTCATGGCCGGCGACTGGGCCGGGCCCTTCGGCCCCGGCCACCTCAGCATCATGGGCTCCCGCCTGCCCCACAACTGGATCTCCCACCCCAACGCGTTCTCGAGGCTGTTCGCCAAGGCACCGGTGTGGGCTTCAACCGCACGGGCACCCGGATGCGGCTCACCGAGGCCTGCCGGCTGCTGCGCGGCACCGACCTGCCGGTCTCGGACATCTGCTACCGGGTGGGCTTCACCAACCTGTCCAACATCAACCGGCACTTCCGCGCCACCACGGGCACCACTCCGTCCCGGTACCGGCGGCTCGACGAGGTGTGAACCGAGCGGGGGCGTCGACGTCACGACTGCTCGTCGCACCGATGGCCGCGCCGCCAGACGGCACGCACCTGAAGGTCGTCATCGAGGGCCACCAGGTCGGCACGGGCCCCCGGGACCAGGCTGCCGAGGTCGTTTCGTCCGAGCAGGCGGGCCGGTGCTGCAGTCACCGCCGTGAGCGCCTCCTCGAGGGGGATGCCGACCTCGTGGACGGCGTACCGCACGGCCCGGTCCAGGGTCAGGGTGCTGCCGGCGATGGTGTCCTTGCCGGCCAGCGTCGCGCGGCCGTCGCGGACCTGTACCTGCAGCGGACCCAATCGGTACGCCCCGTCGGGTGCGCCCGCGGCCGCCATCGCGTCGGTGACCAGGACGAACCGGCCGGCTGCCTGCTCCATCGCCGTCCGCAGCACGGCCGGGTGCACGTGCACGCCGTCCGCGATCAGCTCGACCACGACCCGCTCCGACCGCAGCAGGGCCAGGGCGAGCCCGGGTTCGCGATGGTGGACGGCCCGCTCGGCGTTGAACAGATGGGTGGCCACGCTGACGCCGCTGCGGATGGCCTCGGACGCCTGGGCGTACGTCGCATCGCTGTGGCCCGCGGCGGCCACCACTCCGCGGCGGGTCAGCTCACGGACGGTGTCCAGGGCCCCGGGCCGCTCCGTGGCCAGGGTGACCATCCGCACGGCGCCCCGTCCCGCGTCGAGGACGCGTTCGACCTCGGCCCACACCGGGTCCCGCAGCAGCGTGGTGTCGTGGGCGCCGCAGTGGAGCTCCGACAACCACGGTCCCTCCAGGTGGATGCCGGCCAGCTCGTCCTCCTGGACCAGCCCGGCCAGGGACACCACCTGCTGCTCGAGCGCCTCGACCGTGTCAGTGACCAGGCTGGCCACGGAGGTGGTGGTCCCGTGCCGGCGGTGGGTGCGCAGCGCGGTCACCGCGGCGTCCGGCCCGTCGGTGTAGGCCGCGCCGCCTCCACCGTGCTGGTGCACGTCGACGAAGCCCGGCACCAGGGTGAGGCCGTCCAGGTGCTGGGCACGGTTCGGCGGAGTGCCGGCGCCTGTGCCCGTGATCCGCCCGGACGCGAACGAGATCCAGCCGGGCCGCAGGACGCCGTGGTCGTCCAGTACACGGTCCGCGGACAGGACCGCGGTGCCGTTGCTGCTCCCGGCCCGTGTCACAGGCCCTGCCAGGCGGGCTTGTTGCGGTAGGCGTCGCGGTAGTAGGCGGAGAGCTGCAGCCGGGAGGCCGCGGCCTCGTCCACGATCGCCGTGACGTGGGGGTGCAGTTGCAGGGCACTGCCCGGCCACATGGCCGTGACCGGTCCCTCCACCACCTGGTGGAGGGCTTCGGCCTTGGCACGTCCGCTGGCCAGCAGCACGAGGTGGCGTGCCTGCAGGATCGTGCCGATGCCCTGGGTGAGGCAGTGGTGTGGCACGGAGCCGATGTCGTCGCCGAAGTACCGGGCGTTGTCGCGCCGGGTCTGATCCGTGAGGGTCTTGATCCGGGTGCGCGCACCGAGGGAGGATCCGGGTTCGTTGAAGGCGATGTGGCCGTCCGAACCGACCCCGAGGATCTGCAGGTCGATGCCGCCGGCGTCCTGGATGGACCGTTCGTAGTCGGCGCACGCCCCGGGCAGGTCCGCGGCGAGGCCGTCCGGCCCCTGCACCCGCTCGCTGCGCAGATCGGTCGGCGTGACCACCTCGGTCTCGATCACGGTGCGGTATCGCTGCGGATGGTCCGCCGGGAGGCCGACGTACTCGTCCAGCAGGAACCCGCGGCACTGCGCGAGGGAGAGTTCATCGGTGGCGACCCGCCGGGCCAGTTCCCGGTACAGCTCCGACGGGCTGGACCCGGTGGCCAGGCCCAGTACCGCGTCCGGCTTCCTCTGCACGAGCGCACTGATGGCGTCGGCGGACACTTCTCCGACCGCGGCGGCGTCCGACACGATGACGACTTCCATAACGTTTCCCCTCACATGCTGCTTCGACGGACGCGCCCGGGTCAGTCCCGGGTTCCCACGGTGCTGGTCTCCGCCTGGGGGTTCGACGCGGCCTCACGTCCGTGGCGCAGCGACAGGAGTCCGCCGACGACCAGGCAGACGATCACGCCCGCCAGCGGGTACCACTGCCAGGCGAGCAGGACGTGCGGGACACCGTCCACGGCGAGCACCCACTTCTCCAGCACGAACAGGGTCATGGTCGTCGCCGCCGCGCAGACGAAGGCCACGTTGGCGTCCAGGGCACGGGCCCGCTTGTTGACCAGGCCGAGCACGAACGAACCGAGCAGAGCCCCGTAGGTGATGCCGGCGATCCCGAGCGCCAGGACCACGATGCTGCCCGAGTCGTCCTTGAAGAACGCCGCGGGAGCGATGAAGGCCAGGCCCCAGCCGACGGTGGCCCAGCGGCCGACCCGGAGTCCCTCACGGTCGGTGAGCGGGGTCTTCTTGAGCTGGGCGTAGACGTCGGTGACGGTGGAGGACGACAGCGCGCTGAGCGAGGACGACAGGGTGCTCATGGCGGCGGCGAGGATGGCGGCCAGGAGCAGGCCAGAGACCCCGGCCGGAAGGCCCTCCACGATGAACCTCGGGAACACCTCGTCGTTGCGGGTCAGGCCCAGCTGCTCGGGCGACTGCTGGTTGAAGAAGCCCCACAGCGCCAGGCCGACCGCCAGGAAGACGGCGAACTGGAAGAAGACCACCACCCCGGAGACGATGATCGCCTTCTGGGCCTCCGCCTTGCTGCGGCAGGCCAGCAACCGCTGCACGATGATCTGGTCGGCGCCGTGCGAGCCATCGAGAAGATGGCGCCCCGATGACCGACGGGATGAAGGTGGAGGCGTCGGTGAAGGGGTTGCCGGAGAGGACGAACATCTGGAGCTTGTCGGCGCCGGCCGCGTCACGGAGCCAGGTGAGCCCCATGCCGCTGGTGATCACGGCGATGGTGAGCAGGCCGCCGAACACGTACAGCAGCATCTGGACCACGTCGACCCAGACGACGGCGCGGATCCCGCCGATGAACGTGTAGGCGATCGTCACCACCGACAGGACCACGATGATCGTGAAGTAGCTGGTCTCGAGGCCGATGCCGTCGAAGATCAGCTTGAGCGGGATCGCGGCGGCCAGCACCCGGATCCCGTCCGCCAGGAGACGGGTGAACAGGAACGTGATGCCGGCGGTGGTCTGGGTGCTGCGGCCGAATCGTTTGCCCAGGTAGGCGTAGGCGGTGACCATCTCCCCGTCGTAGTAGCGCGGCAGCATCAGGTACGCCACCAGGATCCGGCCGAGCAGGTAGCCGAGGGCGACCTGGAGGAACGACACGTTGCCCAGGTAGCTCATCACCGGGATGCCGACCACGGTCAGCGCACTGGTCTCGGTGGCGACGATGGAGAGGCAGACGGCCCACCAGGGCAGGTTGCGCCCGCCCAGGAAGTAGTCGCTCAGGCCTTTCTGCTTGCCGCTGAGCTTGAGTCCCAGGGCGGCGGTCGCGACCAGATAGAGGGCGATGACGGCCAGGTCCAGTACGTGCAGCATCACAGGTCTCCTTCGACTGATGTGGAGGGCTCGGGCCGAGCGGTCACCCGGAGTCGGCGGGGCAGGCGGGGCCGCGGTTCCGGCAGGATCAGCGGCCGTCTCCCCGGGGTGAGGCGACCGGCAGGTGTGGCACGGGACGCGCCCGTGCAGCTGGCCACGGTGGCGGGCAGACCGTGCCAGGTGAGCCAGCCGAGCAGCGCCATCAGGGCGGCTTCCTTGGCGTCCCCGGGCAGGCCCGTGCTGTCGATCGGCTCCAGGACGACGCCGTCCCCCAGCGCTCGCCGCAGCTCGGTCATGAGCGCCGGGTTGTGGGTGCCTCCGCCCGAGACCACGGCACGGGTGACGCCGTGCCGGTGGCACTCCGCGGCCACCGTGAGCGCGGTCAGTCGCGTCACTGTGGCGATGACGTCGTGCGGGTCGAGGCCGGGACGGCTCGCCAGGGCGCGGTCGAGGTGCCCGGCGTGGAAGAGCTCCTTCCCGGTGGACTTGGGTGCGGGCTGCCGGTAGTAGGGCTCCGCGAGCAGGTCCTCGAGGAGCGGCTCGACGACGCGTCCCCGTCCGGCCAGGGCCCCGTCGCGGTCGATGCCGTGCGGGTCCCCGGTGATGCGCCGGGCCATGACGTCGATCAGTGCGTTGGCCGGGCCGGTGTCGTAGGCCACCGGGGGCGAACCGGGAGACAGGACCGTGATGTTGGCGATCCCGCCGAGGTTCACCGCCGCGGTGGCTTCCGAGGCGTCCGCGAACAGCAGGGAGTCGAGCATGCTGGCCAGTGGGGCTCCCTGGCCGCCGGCGGCGACGTCACGGGCGCGCACGTCGGAGAGCACCGGGCACCCGGTGCGCTCCGCGATCCAGGCCGGCTGCCCGACCTGCAGGGTCCCCCGCACCACCCCGTCGGACAGGAGGTGCTGGACGGTCTGGCCGTGGGAGACGACCAGGTCGCAGTCGACCCGGTTGGCGTCGAGGATCCCCTGCACGGCGTCGGCGCTGAGGACGCCGAGCCGGCTGTCGACGTCGGCCACCAGGCTCAGGGGCACGGAGCCCGGCTCGAGCAGGCGCAGCAGGTCGCGGCCGAGGTCGGAGGGAAAGGGGACCTCGCCGTGGTCGAGCAGGTCCATGACCAGCTCGTCCCCGTCCTCCCCGCGGATCACGGAGAAGTCCACCAGTGCGACGTCCAGGGCGTCGGCGGAGGTCCCGGTCATCAGCCCGGTCACGATCATGACTGCTCACCCACCACGTGGCCCAGGTGCCCGCGGGCCGCCTCCAGGCGCGCCGCGGCCTCTGCGGCGGGCACCTGGAGCAGCAGGGCGGCGATCGCCGTCTTCGCGTGCCCGGACGCCTCGGCCAGGGCCCGGTCCGCTGCCTCGGACGACGCGCCGGTTGCCTCGACGACGATGCGGCGGGCCCGCTCCCGCAGCTTCTCGTTGGTGGCCACGACGTCGACCATCAGGGTGCCGTGCACCTTGCCCAGCTCGATCATCGTGATGGTCGAGAGCATGTTCAGCACCCGCTTCTGCGCCGTGCCGGCCTTGAGCCGGGTGGAGCCGGTCACGAACTCCGGGCCGGTCAGCGTTTCGATCGGCTGGTCCACGGCCTCCGCGAGAGCCGTGCGGGCGTTGTTCGTGAGGCCCACGGTGAACGCGCCCGCGGCACGGGCGGCCTCCATCCCGCCCAGCACATAGGGCGTCCGGCCCGAGGCGCTGATCCCGACCACCACGTCGTCCGGGCCGACGCGGGCCGCCCGGACGTCGCGGGCGCCGGCGTCACGGTCGTCCTCGGCGCCCTCGGCCGCCCGGGTGAGGGCGTCGTGCCCACCGGCGATGAGCGCGCGGACGACATCGGGGCCGACCCCGAAGGTCGGCAGGCACTCCGCGGCGTCCAGGACCGCGAGCCGGCCAGGGGTTCCCGCGCCCTGGTAGACCAGCCGTCCACCCGCACGCAGCCTCGACACGATGACTGTCAGGGCGGCGGTGATCTGTTCGGCGGCGGCCTCGACCGCCTCCGAGACGATGCGGTCGTTGGCGAGCTGGGCGGCCACCAGGTCAGCCGTCCCGAGCTCCTCCAGTCGCACCCCGGGTCGGGACGTCTCGGTGTCCAAGGCGGCCAGGTCTTCTCGGGGCCGTGGCGTGGGTGTCATCTCACGTCTCCTTCGTCGTGCCCGCAGGAAAGCATCCGGCGGTGCGGCAGGTCGGGGTCAGCGGCGATCAGATAGCCACCGCTGAGGGCATCGCCGTCGGCCGGCCGGCGGCTGATCCCGGGCAGCATCTGGTCCAGGTGCCGATCGAGGGGGTCGGTCAGCACCGGTCCGGCGTTCAGGAGCCCACCCGTCGTGGCGAGCTGCACCGGAAGGTCCAGGTGCGCGCTGCGGACGGCTGCGGCCACCGACAGCGCGAGCTCGCGGGCCGCCTCGTCGCAGATCTTCTGAGACGCGTCATCCCCGGACCGGGCCGCGGCGAACACGTCGCGGGCGAACGATGCGACCACGCGCGCGGGGTTTTCCGAGGCGTGCACCGTACGGGGCACGCGGCGCGGATCGCCCCATCGGGCGACTGCGCGGTCGAGCAGGACAGGGCTGCCGCCCCGGCCGTCGGCCTGTCGCAGCACCTCGTCCAGCCCGGCGCGTCCGATGGCGTAGCCGCTGCCGGCGTCCCCGAGCAGGTAACCCCATCCGTCGACGAGGCTGTACGTGCCGTCGGCGGTCACGGCCAGGACGCTGACGCCGGTGCCCGCGGCGAGGACCACCCCCGCCTGCCCCGAGAGTGCGCCCGCGTGCGAGGTGATGGCGTCGCTCGTCACGATGACCTCCGCGCCGGGATACCGCGCGGCGAGCCCGGCTCGCAACAGGGGCGCGTGCTCGGCGGCGCTCAGGAGTCCTGCCAGGCCGGCCACCACCGTGTCCACCGGGCGTCCAGGGCAGGGGTGCGAGCTGCCTGATGCATCGGTGGCCTGTGCCATCCGCGACAGCGCCTGGTCGACGCCGCCCGGGTCGGCGATTCCTGACGCTCCGGGGGCCTCGCCGTGCCCGACCCGGTCGCCGTCGACCCACAGGCCCATCCGGCAGCCGGTCTTCCCGGCATCGAAGACCAGCACGGTGCTCATCCGGTGGTCTCCTGCACGGGCGCAGCGGTCCGAGGCACCGTGAGCTCGGTGCGGATCTGGTACCGGTCGCCGCGGTAGATCGACCGCACGAACTCCACCACCGTGCCGTCCGCCGCCCACGAGGTCCGCTCGAACAGCAGCGCCGGTGAGTGGAGCGGAACACCCAGTTCTCGTGACTCCTCCTCGTCGGTCACCGTGGGCTGGATGGTCTGCACCCCGCGCGCGATGACTACGCCGTACCGCAGCCTCAGCAGTTCGTAGTAGGAGGCGTCCTCGAGATCGTCGACCGTCAGGCCGGGTACGACCGACTCCGGGACGTACAGCGTCTCGATGGACATCGGCTCCTCGTCGGCCAGCCGCAATCGGGTGGCGTGTACGACGTCGGCCGACGGCGAGACCTCCAGGCGTCGGCCGATCCGAGCCCCCGCCGCGCGGCGCTCGAAGGCCAGCATCCGGCTTCCCGGGCGCAGCCCCCGGGACAGCATGTCCTGTGTGAACGAGGTCGCGGCCAGTGCCGTGTCGAGCTTGGGGCCGACCGCGAAGACACCGGCCCCCGGTCGCCGGCGCACCAGTCCGCCGGCCACCAGTTCGTCCGTGGCCCGGCGCAACGTCATCCGCGACACCCCCAGCTCCTGGGCCAGGTCGCGTTCGGTCGGCAGCTGTTCGCCGGCCGCCATGGAGTCGAGACGGTCCAACAGGTGGTCGCGGATCATGTGGTACTTGGTCACACCAGCCATTGAGCCAGCATCAGCCTCAAATAACAAGACCTTTGGTCTAAGAATATGGCCCACTGGTCGAGAAGCATGACTGGACACTGTCGCTCGTGAGGCCGTGGAGCGGCGCTCCTGCCGGCGGACCTGGTTCGGTGCGCCAGGTCCTCCGCGCCGGTGCGAGGATGGTCCGCATGTACTGGCGTCCGCGGGGCCTGACCCGCTCGATCGACCGTCCGGGCTCGCGCCGGCTGCCCCGGCGGCTCGTGCAGCTCTACGCCGGCCTGGTGCTCTACGGCATCACCATGGCGCTGTTCGTGCGGGCGGAGCTCGGCGTCATCCCGTGGGACGTGCTCCACCAGGGGCTCTCCCGGCAGCTCGGGGTGAGCATGGGCACGGTCGTCATCGCCGTGAGCCTGCTGCTGCTCCTGCTGTGGATCCCGCTGCGCGAACGGCCCGGCATCGGCACCGTCAGCAACGCGGTGGTGGTGGGGCTGGTGCTCGACGCGACTCTGGCGGTGCTGCCCCCGGTCGAGTCGCTGCCGCTGCGGGTGTTGTTCGTGCTCGCCGGCGTGCTCCTCAACGCCGTGGCGACCGCCGCCTACATCGGCGTGCACCTGGGGCCCGGCCCGCGGGACGGACTGATGACCGGCCTGGTGCGGCGCACCGGAGGATCGGTGCTGATCGTGCGCACCTCGATCGAGGTGACCGTGGTGCTCGCCGGGTGGCTGCTCGGCGGCACGGTGGGCCTGGCCACGGTGCTCTACGCGCTGGCCATCGGACCGCTGGTCCAGGTCCTGATGCCCCGGATGAGCGTGCAGCTGCGCCGCTGACGTCGCCGCCCGAGTTCCAGGTTCCGCGGCCCCTGTCGGTGCCGCGGTCCGGAGCGCCGGATCCACGGTGCCGAACGGACGATCCCCGCAAAGGGTGGCGGAGGATCACCGTGGGGAACAGAATGGCCCTGCCGCCGGGACCGCCCCGGCCGCGCCTCGTCCGTGGGGGAACGGAGACGCACCATGCACCCAGGAACTCGATCACTCGCGCGCCGCAACCCGTGGCCTGCCCGCCGGGGGCGCCTCACAGGGGCTCTCCTGGCGCTGCTCCTCGCACTGGGTGGTTCCGGCGCGGCCACCGCAGCGCCGGCCTCCGCCGTCGAGGCCACCGATCCGGCGGCCACCCGCCTCCAGGCCGATCTCCAGGTCCTCGCCGCCCAGGTGCCGGGGGAGCTGGGGCTCGTGCTCCTCGACCCGGCCGGTACGGAGGTGGTGACCCGCAACCCGGACCGCTCCTTCACCAGCGCCAGCCTGTACAAGCTCTTCCTGGCCCACGCGGTCCTCGACCGGGTCGACCGGGGTGTGATCGCCCTGACGGACACGGTGCCGGGCACGACCTTCACCGTCCGGGAGGCCGTGGAGCGGATGATCACCTGGTCGGACAACGTCTCCGGCGCGGCCCTCGGGCGGTGGCTCGGGTGGCACGAGGTCCAGGCGTTCGCGCAGTGGCAGGGCTTCGAGTCCACGACCTACGACCCCGACACCGGGGAGGCGGGGACCGTGGCCATGACCACCACGCCGGACGACGTCGCCGACTTCCTCGACCGGCTGCGGACGGGTGAGCTGCTCTCCGAGCCGTCGACCACCCTGCTGCTCGGCTTCCTCGCGGCCCAGCAGCTGGACTACGCCCTGTCCACGGGGCTGTCCCCGGACGTGGAGTTCGCGCACAAGACCGGCCTGCTGATCCAGGTCTCCCACGACGCCGGGCTCGTCCGGCTGAACGGGAGGGAGTACGTGGTGGCCGTGCTGACGGACGGCTGGTCCGGCTACGACGACGCCAGGCCCTGGTTCCGGACGGCAGGACAGGCGATCGACGCCTACGTGCACGCGTCCACGGTCTGACCTGTTCCCGTCCGGCGCTCGCCGGATGCGGCGGCGCTCGACCGGCACCCCGGCCTGTCGCAGGGGGCGCAGGCCCGCCCGCGACAGCCGGGGCGATCTCAGCCGCGACGGATCCTCGGCGCCGGGGTGGTGCCGCAGGTCGCGGCCCGGAGTGCCGGCGGCAGGATCCGGTCCGGCTGGAGGATCTGTTGCGGACCCCCGGCGCGCAGCCACTCCCGCAGGGCGTGGAACCGGCCGTGGTCCTCCAGGCCGCTGAACCACGCGAGCGGGCCGATCTGATCGTTGGGGCCGTCGCGGCGGGCCACGGCGGCCACGCAGGCCAGTTCGCACCGTCCCAGGCAGGGTGAGTTGATGAGCACGGCCCCGGGGGTGGCCCTGATGGTCGAGACGATCTGCTGCTCGTGGTCCTCTCCGTCGGCCAGGCGGCGCAGGCCTGCGCAGCGGGATCCGGTGCACCAGGCGAGCACCGGGCCGCTGGCGTCGGCCGGGGTCTCGTTCTTCAGCGGCTTACGGGGGCGGGCTGTGCGGCGTGACATGGGTGGCTCCTTCCGAGGCCGTGGCGGCCGGTGGTCACCTGGTGGGCGCCCGTCGTCGTGGTCCGGCTGACGGGCGCCCCTGTCAGGAACGCGTCGGCTCAGTGGTCGTGGCCCTCGTGGGCGTCCCCTGCGTGGTCGTGGTCCTCGTGCCCGGCCTCCGCGGTGGCGGGGGACTCGGGCTCGCCGTCGACCACGGCGATCTCGGTGGGGGTCTCGGGCAGGTCGAAGCTGTCCACCACGGTGCCGGCGGCGATGTCCACCACGTGCAGCTTCCGCGCCGCGGCGTCGGTGACGTAGGCGCGGTCCCCGGCGACCTTGACGGCCGGGCCGGGCTCCTGCCACTCCTCGGGCTCCTCCCAGGGCTCGACGACGGCGACCTCGTGCAGCACGTCCCCGGTGTCGGCGTCGAGGATGTTCAGCTGCCCGTCGTAGGTGAGCACGAGGGCCTCGCCCTCGGGCCCGCGGGCCAGGGAGCGGAACCAGTAGGCCGAGCCGGCGTCGACCGTGCGGATCTCATCGGTGCGGGTGTCGATCAGCCCGATCCGGGTGGGGCGCTCCTGCTCGGCGTCCGCGTCGGTCTTGTAGTCGGCCAGCACGACCGGGGAGCCGTGGGAGCCGAACTGGTTGCCCGAGCGCTGGTAGTCCTCCTGGACGGCGACCTTGTGGAAGGCGCCGTCGCGGTAGACCACCGGGCCGTTCTCGCAGCCCAGGGAGATCACGTCGCCTTGCGCGGTGGGGGCGGCCGCGGCCTCGCCGTGCACCCGGGGCAGTCGGTGGTCTCGGCCACGACCTCGCCCGCGGGCGTCACGACCTGGACGGTGTCGCGGCTCTCCTCGGTGCCCTGGGTGAGCAGCAGGTTCCCGTCCGTCAGCGGTACGGCCACCCCGTGGTGGGCTGCCTCGGTGGCGTGGCGCTCCACCTCGCCGTCCTCCACGGAGCCGTCGGAGAAGGCGGTGGAGTCCAGGACCTGGATGGCTCCGCTGCCGTCGGCGAACAGCGCGGTCTTCCCCTCGTGCACCACCACGTGCGCGGCCTCGGGGGCCTCGAGGGCGGTGTCCGTAAGGGCGGGGGCCTGCTCGTAGTAGTGGGAGTGGTCGCCGTGGGCCTGGTCGATCAGCCCGGTGTCGAAGAGCCGGAAGACGTCGCTGTCGCTGACCAGCACGTGCCGGCCGTCCCCGGCGTTGTTCAGCCGCAGGAAGCCCTCGTGCTCGGTGGTCCCGAGGATCTCCCCGGACTCGGCGTCGAGGGTCATCAGGCCGCCGTCGTAGCTCAGCACCACGCGGGGCGTGAGGGAGGCGACCTCCTGGCGTTCCGCCGAACCGCCCGAGGCGGACGGGGAGCTCGAGGCCTCGGCCGGGGTCGTCGCGGCGGCGGAGTTCTCGGCGGCGGGCTCGGCCTCGGCCGTGCCGGGGGAGCAGGCGGACAGCGCCAGCGCGGCGACGACGAGTCCGGAGAAGGTCAGGGTGCGGGACGAAGTGTGCATGCTCGAACCATAGACGAGAATGATACCCATTCTCAATAAACATCGACGACGGATCGAGGCCGGTCGGCGTGCCGTTGTAAACTGCGAATGATAATCATTACTGTGAGACAGTTGACGAGTGCGACCCGAGGAGAGAGCGTGCGCAGTGCCGCCCGTGTGGAGGTGGGGGACCTCGAGGTCTCCGTGGTCGGACAGCCGTTGCTGCACCGAGTGGACCTCCGGGTGCAGCCCGGGCAGCGGGTGGCCCTGCTCGGGGCCTCGGGCTCGGGCAAGTCCCTGACGGTGCTGGCGGTGCTGGGACTGCTGGGGCCCCAGTTCCGCGTGCAGGGCACGCTGCGGGTCGACGGCCGTGAGCTGCCCTGGCGCCAGGCGCCGGGCCGGCGCCCCGGCATGGCGGCGGTCTTCCAGGACTCCCAGGCCGCGCTGAACCCCGTGGTGCGCCTGGACCGGCAGCTGCTGCCCGCCGTGTCCCGCCGCCGCCGGACCGGTGCGGCGGAGGCCGGCCGGGTCGTGGCGGAGCTGCTCCGCGAGGTCGGCTTCGAGGACCCCGAGCGGATCCTGCACGCCCATCCCTCCCAGCTCTCGGGCGGCAGCGCCAACGCGTGTGCCTGGCCCTGGCCATGGCCGCGTCACCGGACCTGCTGGTGGCCGACGAACCCACCACGGCCCTGGACATGATCAGCCAGCGTCAGGTCGTCGAGGCCCTGCGCCGCTGCACGGGGCCGGGGCGCAGCGCGCTGCTGTTCATCACCCACGACCTCGCGGTCGCCGCCGACCTCTGCGACGCGGTCGTGGTCCTGGAGCGGGGGAGGGTCGTGGAGGCCGGCCCGATGCAGCAGGTGCTCCGGTCGCCCCGGGCGGCGTTCACCGCGGCCCTGGTCGCGGCGGCCCGCGCCGGCCTCCGGCCCGCCGCGGCCTCGCAGGAGCGGGACCTCCGCCCCGGTCTCCGACCCGTCGTGGCCCCGCAGGAGCCAGAACTCCGCACCGGCTCCCGGCCTGTCGCCGCACCGCTGGGCGCGGCCTCGTGACCCGGCCCGCAGGGCCGACGGCGCTGCGCGGCACCGGACTCACCCGGACCTACCGGACCCGCTCCGGGGAGGTGACCGCGGTGTGCGGGGTCGACCTCGAGGTGCGCGAGGGCGAGGCGCTGGGCGTGGTGGGCCCCTCCGGATCGGGCAAGTCCACGCTGCTGTCCCTGCTGCTGGCCGTGGAGCGCCCGGACCGGGGTGAGGTCCTCTTCGGCGACATGCCCCTGATCGGCCGGCAGCGGATCCGGCGGGCCCGGCAGGCCGTGCAGTACGTTCCGCAGGATCCGGCGTCGAGCCTCGATCCGCGGCGCAGCGTCGAGCGCCAGCTGCTCGAACCGCTCCGGCGCTACCGCGTCCCGGGCGACCATGCACAGTTGGTGCGGGACGCCTTGGAGCAGGTCGGTCTCGGCGCCGAGCACCTGGACAGACGCGCCCACGAGCTCTCCGGCGGCCAGGCCCAGCGCGTGGCCATCGCCCGGGCGCTGGTGACCCGCCCCCGGATCCTGCTGGCCGACGAGGCGGTCAGCGGCCTCGACCTGCCGCTGCGCAACCAGGTGCTGGACCTGCTGCAGGACCAGCACGTCCGCAGAGGTCTGGGGCTGCTGTTCATCTCCCACGACCTCACCGCGGTCCGTTCCCTGTGCGAGCGCGCCCTGGTGCTCGACCGCGGACGGGTGGTCGAGGAGGGCCCGGCCGGCCGGCTCCTCGAGAGCCCCCGGCACCCGATCACCCAGGAGCTGGTGGACGCCGTCCCGCGGCTGCCCGCCTGAGCCCCCGTGCCCTGCCGGCCGTCACCTCGTGGGTCCCGCTGATCCCGCTCGCCCTGCTCCTCGCCGCCGCCCCGCCGCGGGTCCTGCCCGCGCTCCGCGCCCCTCAGCTGTCCGCTTCCCCGACCACCGCGCGATCCACCGACCACCACGCCGAAAGGGCTTCCTGATGCCTCCTCGCTCCTCCGTTCCCGTCCACCGCTCCTCCCACCGGGCCACCGGTCTCGGGCTGGCCGCCGTGAGCCTGCTGCTGCTCACCGGCTGCTTCGCCGGGGGCTCCGGCGGGTCGTCCGCGGAGGGTGCCGGTGCCTCCTCCGACGCCCGGGTCGCACTCGCCATGCTCCAGCCGCCGCGCTCGGGGCTGTCCCCGCTCAGCGACGACGCGTTCAAGCTCTCCCGCTGGTCCACCGCCGAGACCCTGGTCCGGCTGGACGAGGCCGGGGACGCCCAGCCGATGCTGGCCACCGCGTGGGAGCAGGTCGACGACACCACCTGGTCCTTCACGATCCGCGACGGGGTCACCTTCCACGACGGCACCGAGCTCACCGCCGAGAACGTCGCCGCCTCCCTGGACCGGGCCGTGACGGCCGAGCCGGCCCCGCGCATCCTCGACGGGGTGGAGATGTCCGTGGCGGCGGAGGGCGGCACCGTGCGGGTCACCACCGCCGAGACCGACCCGCTGGTCCCGCAGCGCCTGTCCAGCCCGCAGCTGTCCGTCCTCGCCCCGGCCGCCTACGAGGGGGCCGCGGTGGACCCGGTGGGCCACGGCACCGGGCCGTTCGAGCTCACCGCGGTCGACGGCACCTCCGGCGCCACCCTGGAACGCTACGAGGACCACTGGGACGGCGCCGCGGCCGCGGCCGGCATCGACGTGTCCTTCGTGCCCGACGGCACCGCCCGGGCGGCCGCGCTGCGCACCGGGGAGGCCGACGTCGTCGAGGCCGTGCCGGTGGGCCAGGCCGCCCAGGTCGAGGAGGACCTCCTGGAGGAGGTGCCGATGCCGCGCACCAACACCCTGTACCTCAACACCGAGGACGGCCCGTTCGCCGACCCCGCCCTGCGGGCGGCGGCGCGGGAGGCCCTCGACCCGCAGGCGTCGTGGACGGGGTCTACGAGGGCCGGGCCGACGTGGCCGCCGGCCTGCTCGGACCCGCGCTTCCCTACGCGGCGGCCGGCCGGGACACCGACGAGTACCGGCAGGTCCTGGAGGGCCGGGCGCAGGCCGCGGACCCGAAGGGCCGGAAGATCACCATCGGCACCTTTACCGACCGCGCCGAGCTGCCCGAGGTGGCCGTCCAGCTCCAGCAGCAGCTGGAGGCGGCCGGGTTCGAGGTCGAGCTGGAGGTGCGCGAGTACCAGTACATCGAGGCCGACGCCCTGGACGGGGCCTTCGACGCCTTCATCCTCTCGCGGGCCACGGTGCTCGACTCGGGCGACCCGGTGGCCTACATGGTCAGCGACTTCGGCTGCGAGGGCTCGTTCAACATCTCCCAGTTCTGCTCCGAGACCGTCGACGACGCCCTCGCCGCGGCCGAGCGGACCGCACCGGGTGAGGAGCGCCAGCGGGCGATCATGGCCGCCGAGGCGGCGATCCTCGCCGAGGACGCCGCGATCCCCATGCTCCACGAGCGTGTCATCCAGGGCGAGCAGAGCGGCGTGGCGGGCGCGGTGCGCGACCCGCGCGAACGCGAGCTGATCACCGCCGAGACCACCGTCGCCGAGTGAACCGACGGGGATGGGCGGCGGCCCTGATCTCCCGCGCGGCGGCCTTCGCCGCCGTGGTCGTGCTGATCGGCGCCCTGCCCTGGCTGTCGGGCAACAGCCCGGAGTACACGGTCCTGCGCGCCCGCTACGCCGACCGGCCGGCCACCCCGGAGGTGCTCGCCCAGATCCGCACCGAGCTCGGCCTGGACGGTGGCCCGGTGGCCGTCTTCGCCGACTGGGCCTCCGGAGTGCTCACCGGGGACTTCGGCACCTCCTGGATCAGCGGCCGCCCGGTCCTGCCCGGGGTCCTGGACGCCCTCGGCGTCTCCCTCACCCTGATGGGCGCCGCCCTGGCCGTCGCGCTGGTCGTGGCCGCTCTGGCGTGCGTCCCCACCGTGGTGAACGGGCTGGCCGAGCGCCCCTCCCGCGGGGCCGGGGCGGCGGCGGCCGCGCTGACCGCGCTGCCGGAGTTCCTGCTGGCCGCCGTGCTGCTGGTCGTCGTGGCGGTGTGGTGGGGCTGGCTGCCGCCCTACGGGTGGGCCGGCCCCGAGCACGTGGTGCTGCCGGCCCTGGCCTGGGCCTGCCGGCGGGCGGGCTGATCGGGCGGCTGCTCAGCACCGCCCTGGCCGGAGCCTTCACCGAGCGCTGGGTGCACACCTGGGCCGTGGCCGGGCACTCCCGGGCCCGGATCGCCGCAGCCGCCGCGCGCCGGGCGCTGCCCGGGGTGATCGGGCAGATCGCCCTCGTCGTCGTCGGGCTCACCGGCGGCGCCGTGCCGGTCGAGGAGGTCTTCGCGATCCCCGGTCTGGGCCGGACCCTGCTCGGGGCCGCCGCCTCCCAGGACATGGCCGCCCTGCAGGCCGGGGTCCTGCTGCTGCTCGTCCTCGCCGCGGTCCTGGGCGCCCTGGCCGCCCTGATCCGCCGGTTGCTGCTGGGCCCGGCCGCCCGGTCCGGGGACCTGCCCGTCCCCGGGCCCCCGGCGGGCCGGCGGCGGTCCTGGTGGGTGGTCCCGGTCGTCTCGGGGGCCCTGCTGCTGACCCTGGTCGTGGCCGGGCTGTTCCGGGACCCCTACACCTCCGCCCACGCCCGGCTCGAGGCGCCCTCCTGGGCGCTGCCGCTGGGGGCCGACGCCTCCGGGCGGGACGTGCTGGCCCGGGTGGGCCACGGTGCCCTGGACACCCTGGGCCTGGCCCTGCTCGTGGTCGCCGCCTGCCTGGTCATCGGCCTCGTCGTCGGAACGGCCGGGGTGTGGTCCACCGGCCCGGTGGAGGTCACCAACGCGGCGCCGCCGATCATCGCCGGCATCCTCGTCGTGGCGGTGGCCGGCCCCTCGGCCGCGGGAGCCGCCCTGGCCGTCACCCTGGTCAGCTGGGCGCCCTTGGCCGCCCACACCGCCGCCCTCGTCGCCGAGATCTCGGCCCGGCCCTACGTCCGGGTGCTGCCCCTGCTCGGCGCGGGCCGGGCCCGCATCCTGGCCGGCACCGTCCTGCCCACCCTGCTGCCGGAGGTGACCCGGCACGCGATCCTGCGCCTGCCCGGCACCGCCCTGGCCATCGCCGGCCTCGGCTTCCTCGGCCTGGGGCAGCAGCCCCCGGCCCCGGAGTGGGGGCTGCTGCTGGCCGAGGGCATCGGCTACGTCGAGCGCGCCCCCTGGACCGTGCTCGGTCCCGCCGCCGCCCTGGTGCTCGCCTCCGTGCTGGCCGTCTCCCTCTCCAGCGCCGACGTCGCGAGACGGGCGACCCGTGACAGGGTGGGAACCGCCGCCACGGTTCCCGATCCGGACCCCGTCCGGGAGCCAGTGGGATCCGCCGCGCCGGCGAGGTCGTCGCGCGGCTGAGCGCACCCGGGCCGCCGTGCGGCTGAGCGCACCCGGGCCGCCGTGCCTGGGGGCACGGTGCCGGGCCTGCCGGTGCGTGCGGTCGGTCCGGCGTCCTGACGGCCGGCACCGGCGGCTCACGACGGGAGGGCTCACGGGGACGCGGCATCCCCGCCGACGACGAACGGCCGCTGCCGGACCGAGGTCCGGCAGCGGCCGTTCGTCGTCGTGAGGTTCCCCGGCTCAGCCCTGACGGGCCTTCATCCGCGGGTTCTTCTTGTTGATCACGAAGGTGCGGCCGCGGCGGCGGACCACCTGGGCGCCGGGGACCTTCTTCAGGGCGCGCAGCGAGTTGCGTACTTTCATTCGTTCCTCCTGGTGGTGCTGGTGGTGGTGGTGCTGGTGGTCGGTCCGGTGGCGGGGTCCGGCACGGGCCCCTCGCGGTCAGTTCGGCGAGCTGATGCCGAACGGGTCGGTCAGTCCGGTGATCCCGGACCGCAGCTCCTCCTCCGTGAGCTGGCACGCGGTGAGCAGCGCGGTCATCTCGGCCGCGTCCAGGTCCGCGCCGGTGGCGGCCAGCACCGTGGCGTGCTCGGCTGGGCCGGCCGGCACCAGGTCCGCGCCGGCGGCGTCCGTGCCGGCCCCGTGCGCATCACGGAACCCGGGCCGGGGCTCCACCGGCCACGGCCCGGCGTTCTCCAGCCAGACCCGCGGACCGATCCCCTGGACGAGGATGCGGTGCTCCGGGACCACCGCCAGGCAGACGTGCCCGCGCAGCCAGCAGCAGCCCGCGGCCAGGGCGGACAGCGCGTGCCGGAAGCGCTCCGGGTGCAGCGGGCGCTCCACCCGGTGCACCACGGTGCTGAACGGTGAGGACGGCGCGCCCCGGGGCGGTTCCAGGCATCCGGAGGCAGCGCGGTGCAGGGCCTCGGCGGGACGGTGCCGTCCCGGGCGGACCTCCGCACCGTGCTCGACGACGTCCGCGTGCCGGGCCAGCTCCCGCAGCAGCTGGACGCCGCGGGCGCGCTGCTCGGCGTCGACGGGCACCAGGTCGGGGTCCGCCAGCAGCACCGTGTCGGCGAAGGCCAGCTCCTCGACGAGGAACTCCCCGCAGGTGCGCTCGTCCCCGTCCACGGCGGTGCAGCCGGCCTCCGCGAGGGTCTGTCCGTCCCAGATTCGGTCCTCCACCGCGGCCGGGGAGCAGGCGAGCACCGCCGACTCCACGACCGGCGGCCGGTCCAGCAGGTGCTGCAGGGCGCGGGTCGCCGTGGCGGCCGGCACCCCCGGCGACAGGCCCACGACCACGTGCTCCGCCCCGGCCTCCTGCAGGCGCGCGAGGGCCGGGACGAGGTCGAGGCGGACGGCGCAGCTGGGGCAGCCGTGCTCCAGCGGGGTCGTCTCCCGCTGGGCGGCGAAGCCCGGCCGGAGCGTCCGGCGGACCACCGTGCCGTCGTCGAGCAGGTCCTGCAGCACCACCACGGCGCGGGGGAGGGCCTCCGCGAGGGACGCGCAGGCACGCCCGCGGCTGAGGGCGTCCAGGGAACTGACCGTGACAAGGCGCATGCCCGCCACCTTACATAAGAACCATTCTCAAACAAAGGAGACCTGCCGGTCGCCGGCGAATTGACCATCGTTCTCATTTTCTTGAGAATGGGTCTCATGAAACTGCGATCCACGCCGGCGGCCCCGGCTCCGGGGAACGGCCCGGCCATCCGCACGGAGGGCCTCACCGTGGCGTTCGGCGCCACGCCGGTGCTGCGCGGGGTGGACCTGTCCGTGGCCGACGGCGAGGCCGTCGCCCTGATGGGCGGCAACGGCTCGGGCAAGTCGACGTTCCTCAAGGCCCTGCTCGGCATCGTGCCCGTCGCGTCCGGTGAGGCCCGGCTGTTCGGCGCCGACGTCACCGCCCGCCGGACCGTGCCGTGGTCGAGCATCGGCTACGTCCCGCAGCGCGTCGGCGTCGGCGCCGGGGTGCCGGCCACGGCGCTGGAGGTCGTGTCCGCGGGGCTGACGGGCCACCGGCGGCTGCGCCCGGGCGCCGGCGCCCGGCGGGTCTGCCTCGACGCGCTCGAGCAGGTCGGCCTGGCCGACCGGGCGCGCGAGAGCGTGGCGATCTTCTCCGGCGGCCAGCAGCAGCGGGTGCTCATCGCCCGGGCGCTCGTGCGGCGCCCACGGCTGCTGCTGCTGGACGAGCCGCTGTCCGGGGTGGACCAGGTCTCCAAGGAGGCCATGGCCCGCATCCTGGCGCGGCTGCAGGCCGACGGCACCACGCTGCTCGTCGTGCTGCACGAGCTCGGCGAGCTGGCCCCGCTGCTGAACCGCGCCGTGGTGCTGCGCCACGGGCACATCGTCCACGACGGCAGCCCCCCGCGGCCGGCCCCGGGGCACGACGCCCCCGACCACGAGCACCTGCACCCGCACGGGGACGAGCCCGCCGCCGTTCCCGCCGCCCCCGATCTCCACGGAAAGCCGCAGCGACCATGATCGAGACCTTCACCGCCATGCTGGCCAGTCCCCTGATGCAGCGCGGCCTGCTGATCGCCGTGCTGGTCGGGGTGTCCGCGCCGGTGATCGGCACCTACCTCGTGCAGCGGCGCCTGGCCCTGCTCGGGGACGGCATCGGCCACGTGGCCCTCACCGGGGTGGCCATGGGCTGGCTGGCCGGCTCCGCGGCCGGGCTCACCGCGCACGACGCCCTGGCCGTGCCCGGGGCGGTGGTCGCGGCCGTCGTGGGCGCGGTGCTCATCGAGGTCATGCGCACCCGGGGGCGCACCAGCGGCGACGTCGCGCTGGCCCTGCTGTTCTACGGCGGCATCGCCGGCGGAGTGCTGCTGATCGGGCTGGCCGGCGGGACCTCGGCGAACCTCACCGGCTACCTCTTCGGCTCCATCGCCACGGTCACCACCCTGGACGTCTGGCTCACCGCCGGACTGGCCGCGGTGGTCCTCGGCGTCGGGCTGGGCCTGCGCCCGGCCCTGTTCTCCCTGTGCCACGACGAGGAGTTCGCCCTCGCCACGGGGCTGCCGGTCCGGGCCCTGAACATCCTGGTGGCCGTCATGGCTGCCCTCACCGTCTCCGTGTCGATGCGCGTGGTCGGCGTCCTGCTGGTCTCCGCGGTGATGATCGTGCCGGTCGCCGTCGCCCAGCTGCTCACCCGCTCGTTCGCCGGCACCATGGGCACGGCCATGGCCGTGGGGGCCGCGGTGTGCGTGACGGGCCTGTCCATCACCTACTTCCAGCCCCTGTCCCCGGGCGCCATGATCGTGGTGCTGGCCATCGGCTGCTACGTGCTCGCCCTGCTCGTCCGCCCCCTCCTGGGGCGCGTGCGGCCCCACGGCGGGCCCCACGGTGCTGAGGGCGCCCACCACGCCGAGGACGACCTCCAGCTGAGAGGAGCATGACCATGTCCCGGACCACCCGGCAGCGCTCCGCCCTGACCGAGCTGCTCGACCGCACCCCCGAGTTCCGCTCCGCCCAGCAGCTCCACGCCATGCTGGCGGAGGAGGGCGAGTCGGTCTCCCTCGCCACCGTCTACCGCAACCTCAGCGCCCTGGCCGAGGCCGGGGAGGTGGACGCTCTCGCCGCCCCCGGTGGCGAGATGCGGTACCGCCGCTGCGCCCGCACCGAGCACCACCACCACCTGGTGTGCCGCCGCTGCGGGCACACCGTGGAGGTGGCCGAGACGTCGGTGGAGCGGTGGGCCGCCCAGGCAGCCCGCCGGCACGGCTTCACCGACGTCTCCCACGCGATCGAGCTGCACGGGGTCTGCGACGCCTGTCGGTCGGCTGGGCGCTGAGCCTCCCAACTGCGGTGAATTGACAACCGTTCTCACTTTTCACGAGAATCGTTCTCATGATCCCGTCTCGCGCCCTCATCGCCCCGCTCTCCCTGGCTGCCGCCCTCGCGCTGTCCTCGTGCGCCGCCGACTCCGCCGACCCGTCGGCGGCACCGCCGGCGGTGGATCGGGGGAGGCGCTGACCGTGCAGGCGTCCTTCTATCCGCTGCAGTACGTCACCGAGCGCGTCGGCGGGGACCTCGTGCAGGTGGAGTCGCTCACTCCGGCCGGGGCCGAGCCGCACGACCTGGAGCTGTCCCCCGCGGCGGTCGACGGGCTGCGCACCGCGGACGCGGTGGTCTACCTCTCCGGGTTCCAGCCGGCGGTCGACGACGCCGTGGCCCAGGCGGCCCCCGAGCACGCCCTCGACGCGGCGCACGCAGGGGTGGAGGGCGAGGAGGCCCACTCGGTGGAGGAGCACGGGGCCGCGGAGGACTCCCACAGCGCAGAGGCCCATGGTGCCGACGCCCACGGCGAGGAGGGGCACGCCGAGGAGGCCGGAGGTGACGGCCACGACCACGGCGGGGAGGACCCGCACTTCTGGCTGGACCCCGAGCGGCTCGCCGCGGTCGCCACGGAGGTCTCCCACGAGCTGGCCGAGGTCGACCCGGACAACGCCGCCACCTACGAGTCCAACGCCGAGCAGCTGACCACGGAGCTGGCCGCCCTGGACGAGGAGTTCACCGAGGGACTGACCACCTGCCAGCGGGACACCATCGTGGTCTCCCACGAGGCCTACGGGTCCTGGCGGACAAGTACGGCCTCGAGCAGGTGGGCATCGCCGGGCTCGACCCCGAGACCGAGCCCTCCCCGGCCCGGCTGGCCGAGATCGGCGAGGTCGTCGAGGCCGAGGGCGTCACCACGGTGTTCTCGGAGTCCCTGGTCAACCCGAAGGTCGCCGAGACCCTGGCGGCCGAGCACGGGATCGAGACCGCGGTGCTGGACCCGGTGGAGGCCCAGGCCGACGAGAACGCCGACTACCAGCAGGTCATGCGGGACAACCTCGAGGCGCTGCGCACCGCGCTGGACTGCGCGTAGGCGGCGGCGCTCCGCGCGGGTCCGGTCCGCGACCCGTCCCCGGCGGCGTAGCGTAGGACGTCCGGGATCGGCCAGCACACGGCCGTCCCGCCGAACGCCGAACGCCAAGGAGACAACGCCCGTGGAACCCCTGCCGCTGGAGCCCCTCACCCGATTCCTCGCCGTGGACCGCGCCGAGGACCTCTCCGGGCTGGCCTCGCGGATCCCCGGCTCGGGCTTCCTGTGCTTCTACCCCAACGACGAGGAGTACGCCGGCTTCGTCGACGGGACCGGGCGGCTCTGGCTGCGCGGCGACGACGCCAGCCCCGCCCGGGAGCTGCTGGAGGTGCTCGAGCCGCCGTTCCGCATCGCCTATCCGGTGGCCCCGGCCGTCACCGGCGACGAGGAGGCGGTGGTCGCCGCCGGGGTGCTGCAGACCCCCGAGGAGCTGGAGGACTACCGGACCCGCTTCGCCGACCTGGAGGGCGGCGTGGACCTCGACCACCAGGCCCACGCCGTGGACGCGAACGGCCAGCACTGGACCCTGATGGTCGGGCCCGACCCCGCGACGGTGCTCGCCCTGTGCGTCGGCCGCGACGAGGACGGCAACCCGTTCTCGGAGCAGATCCCCTTCGACGCCGAGTCCCTGCCGCTGCCGATCACCGTCGTCGAGCTCGACTGAGCACCGCCCTCCGGGCGAGCCCGGGACAAGGAGCACCCGCCATGGCCCTCGACCGCGCCAGCGCGACCTTCCTGCAGGAGCTGGCCGACGCCACCCCGCCGGGCACCCCGCCGATGTGGGAGATGACCCCGGCGCAGGCCCGCGCCACCGGAGCGGACCGGCGCGCCCGCTACGGCCCCGGCCCGGACATGCACCGGGTCGAGGAGCACGTCCTGGACGGGCACGACGGCGGCGCCTTCCGGGTGCGCGTCCTCGTTCCCGACGCGTCCCCGGCCGCGGTGCTGGTCCACCTGCACGGCGGCGGCTGGGTCCTCGGGGACATCGACGGCTACGACACGCTGGGGCGGCTGCTCGCCGCACGGTCCGGTGCGGCCGTCGTGCTGGTGGAGTACCGCAAGGCCCCGGAGCACCCGTTCCCCACCCCGGTGGAGGACAGCTGGACGGCCCTGCAGTGGGCCGCCGAGCACCGGGAGGCGATCGCCGGAGCCCCGGTGCCGCTGTTCGTGGCCGGGGACAGCGCCGGCGGCAACCTGGCGGCGGTGCTCACCCACCGGGCCCGCGACCGCCGCGGCCCGGAGCTGGCCGGGCAGGTCCTCGTGTACCCCGTCACCGACGCAGACCTGACCCGGCCCTCCTACCGGGAGCCGGAGCACCAGGCCTTCCTCCCCGCCGAGTCCATGCGCTGGTTCTGGGAGCACTACGTCCCCGAGGAGAGCGCTCGCGGACACCCCGAGGCCTCACCGCTGCGCGCCGAATCCCTGGGCGGCCTGCCGCCGGCCCTGGTCCTCACCGCGGAGCACGACGTGCTCCGCGACGAGGGCGAGGCCTATGCCCGGCGGCTCGCCGCGGAGGGCGTGAGCGTGGTGCACCACCGCTGGCCCGGCCAGATGCACGCCTTCTTCTCCCAGGTCAACATCCTCCCGGCCAGCGCGGAGGCCCTCGATCTCGTCGCGGCCCATCTGCGGGAGCGAACCACGCCGTAGCGGCGGGCCGTGCGGCGCCGATCCGCACCCGGCACCGTGCGATGTGAACGTCTTTTAATCGTTCGCGGGTACGCTGTCAAATATGTCGAACATCGGGCGTTTACTGGACATCGAATCCATCCGTCTCGACGAGTCGGTGGACGACTGGCGTGCCGCCATCACGTGTGCCGGCGGGCTGCTCGAGCGGCAGGGGGCGATCAGCGACGAGTACACCCGGGCCATGATCGCCGGCGTCGAGGAGAACGGCCCGTACATCGTCGTCGCCCCCGGGTTCGCCTTCGCCCACGCCCGGCCCTCGGAGGCCGTGCACCGCACGGCGATGTCCTGGGTCCGGCTGGCCCACCCGGTCGAGTTCGGGCACGCGTCCAACGACCCCGTGACCCTCGTCGTCGCCCTCTCCGCGAAGGACCAGAAGGAGCACCTGCAGGCCATGCGGCAGCTGGCCACCCTCCTCGCCTCGCCGGGGACCCGGACGACCCTGGACCGGGCGGCGACGCCCGAGGAGGTGCTCGCCCTGCTCACGGAGGACGCCCCGGCGTCCCGCCCGGGGGCGGCGGCGACCGGATCGGCGTCCTCGTCGACGGCGGAGGCGGCACCGGCCGCACCGGCCGAGCCGGCGCCCGCGGTGACGGAGGCGGCCACCGAGCCGGCGACCGAGCCGGCCACGGAGAGCCGCAACAAGATCCTCACCGTCTGCGGCAACGGGCTGGGCACGAGCCTGTTCCTGAAGAACACCCTGGAGCAGGTGCTCGACCGCTGGGGCTGGAGCCCCTACCTCACGGTCGAGGCCACCGACACCATCTCCGCCCGCGGCAAGGCCAAGGAGGCCGACGTCATCCTCACCTCAGGGGAGATCGCCCGCGCCCTGGGGGACGTGGGCGTGCCCGTCAAGGTGATCGAGAACTTCACCAGCACCACCGAGCTCGACGCCGCCATGCGCGAGCTCTACGACGTCTAGGAGCAGGTACCCATGAACTGGCTCGTCAGCATCCCCGAGTTCCTGGTCAGCGAGATCCTGGCCGTCCCCGCGTTCCTCATCGGCATCATCACCGCGGTCGGGCTGATCGCCCTGCGCAAGAGCACCGGGCAGGTCATCGGCGGCGCCATCAAGGCCACCCTCGGCTTCCTGCTCATCGGCGCCGGGGCCACCCTCGTGGTGGCCTCCCTGGAGCCCCTGGGCGTCATGATCCTGGGCGCCACCGGCGCCCAGGGCGTCATCCCCACCAACGAGGCCATCGCCGGGATCGCCCAGGCCGAGTACGGGGCCCAGGTGGCGTGGCTGATGATCCTCGGCTTCGCCGTCAGCCTCGTGCTCGCCCGGTTCACCCCGCTGCGCTACGTCTTCCTGACCGGGCACCACGTCCTGTTCATGGCGACGCTGCTGACCATCATCCTGGCCACCGCCGGCTACGACGGCTGGGTGACCGTGTCCCTGGGGGCCCTGCTGCTGGGCATCCTGATGGTGTCCCTGCCGGCCCTGGTCCACCCGTGGACCCGCCGGATCACCGGCGACGACAGCGTGGCCATGGGCCACTTCGGCACCGCCGGGTACATCGCCGCCGGCGCGGTGGGACAGGTGGTGGGCAAGAACAGCCGCTCCACCGAGGACGCGAAGCTGCCGGAGGGACTGCGCTTCCTGCGCGACTCCATGGTGGCCACCGCACTGTCCATGGCCATGATGTACGTGGTCCTCGCCGTGCTCTTCCTGGTCCGGGCGGGGTCCGAGGAGGCCTTCACCGCCTTCGAGGGCGGCGCCACCGGCGTGGGCAACTACATCATGATGTCGATCACCCAGGGGCTGCAGTTCGGCGTGGCAGTGGCCGTGATCCTCTTCGGCGTGCGCACCATCCTGGGCGAGCTGGTCCCGGCGTTCCAGGGCATCGCGGCCAGGGTCGTCCCCGGGGCGATCCCGGCCCTGGACGCCCCGATCGTCTTCCCCTACGCGCAGAACGCCGTGCTGCTGGGCTTCATCGCCAGCTTCGTGGGAGGCCTGATCGGGCTGTTCGTGCTCTCCGTGTGGCTCAACCCCGCCATCGGCGTCGCCCTGATCCTCCCGGGCCTCGTCCCGCACTTCTTCACCGGCGGCGCGGCCGGCGTCTACGGCAACGCGACCGGCGGGCGCCGCGGGGCGCTCGCCGGCGGCTTCGTCAACGGCCTGCTCATCACGTTCCTGCCCGCGTTCCTGCTGTCCGTCCTGGGCACCTTCGGCTCCGAGAACACCACGTTCGGCGACGCCGACTTCGGCTGGTTCGGCATCGCCGTCGGCTCCGCGGCCAAGATCGGGTCCGTCGGCGGCATCGTGGTGATCCTGCTGATCGGCCTCGCGGTGCTGGGGCTGGCCGTCCTGGTGCAGCGCCGGGTGGTCGACGCCGGGTGGGACCCGTCTCCGGGCCGCGTCTGGCCGGGCGCGGCGGGTGAGCGGGAGACCGCGGCGGTGGCCGCCTCCGGCCCCACCCTCGCGCACTCCAAGATCGCCCCGCCGAAGGGCGCCCCCGCACCCCCGCCGCCGCCGAGCTGAGCCGGCGGCCCCGGGGCGTCGTGCGAGCCGGGTGGGCCGCTTAGGAGTTCCGGCCGCGGGGCGGGCCGCTCAGGAGTTCCGGCCGCGCGCGGCCACGGTCCAGCGCTCCAGGAGCTCGCCGTCGCGCACCACGGCCACGTCGTCGACGAGGTTCATCGTGATGCACACGTGGTTGGGGACCACCCGCAGCCGGTCCCCGAGGGCGGGAAGCGGGCGGTCCTCGGGCCACACGACCGTGGCGTGGTGCTCGGACAGCGCGGTGATCCGCGCGTCCGGGTGGTCGAGCAGCCGCCCGTGGCCGGTGGCCCAGGCCGGCCGGTCGGTGCCGAGGACCTTGCTGCCGGCGTCGAGCACGATCCGCCGCGGGACCCCGTGACCGCCCTCGTGCCGGCTGACCACGGTCGAGGCCACGGTGAGGGCCACGTCCTCCCAGGAGCAGCGGCCCAGCTCCAGCTGCTGGGCGTCGCCGAAGACGTAGACGCCCGGGCGCGCCTCGGTGGCGGCGGAGCCCTTGGTCAGCAGCGCCGAGGGGGTGGAGCCGCCGCTGCGGCGCAGCACCTCGAATCCGGCGTCCCGCATCTTCTGGGAGGCCCGCTCCAGGGCCTGCTGCTCCTGGGCGGCGGCCTCGGCCGGCATGCCCGGGGCGTAACTGTGGCCGGGGAAGGTGAAGACTCCCTCCACGCGCAGCCCGGCCCGGAGCGCGGCGCGGGCCACGTCCGCGGCGGCGTCGGGGCGGACCCCGCTGCGGTGGTGGCCGCTGTCGATCTCCACGAGCACGGCGACGTCCCCGGCCGCGTCCCCGAGCTGCTCGCCCATGGCTGCGGCGGCCTCCGCGGAGTCCACGCCGGCGCTGATCCGCGCCGTGGTGCTCAGCCGGCGCAGACGCTCCGCCTGTCGCGGCCCCACCCACAGCGGATAGGCAAGGAACAGGTCCCGCGCCCCGTGGGCGGCGAAGACCTCGGCCTCCCCGATCGTGGCCACGGTCAGGCCCGCCGCGCCCGCGGCCAGCTGCAGCGCCGCGATCTCCGGGACCTTGTGCGTCTTGGCGTGCGGGCGCAGGGCCAGCCCCTTCGCCCGCATCGCCGCGGCCATCCGCTCGATGTTGCGCCCGAGCACGTCCCGGTCGATCAGGACGTCCGGGGTGTCGACGGCTTCGGGAATGCGGTCCATGGGGCTCCTCGCCGGTGCAGCGCTCGGGTGGGTCCCGCCCATCGTAGGTCCGCGGCCGGCCCGCGGCTCAGACGAGCAGCCGGCCGAGGCCCGGCCCCAGCAGCAGGAGCGTGGGGACGACCACGAGCGCGGCGGCCGCCCCGATCACCCCCGCGGTCCGCCCGGGGGGCAGCGGGGGCATCGCCAGGCGCAGGATGCGGTCCCGGGCCTCGTCGGCCAGCGTCCGTCCCGGGTCCGCGGCGGACGGGTGCACCGGTCCACCCTCCCCTGCGGCGTGGAACGCCAGTCCCGGCCCGCCGGCGCTGACCAGCGCGATGGCCCGTGCCAGCACGTCGTCGTCGACGGAGCGCCGTGCGTGGTCGTCCGCGAGCATCTCCACGAGCAGCCCGACCTCGCGCTGGGCGCGGCGGGCGATCGGGAACCAGGGCAGCGAGGACTTCCAGGCCCGGAACAGGACCAGCACGATGTCGTGGCGCTGATGGGCGTGGGCCCGCTCGTGCTCGACGACGGCGGACAGCTCGTCCTCCTCCAGCAGCGAGACCAGTCCCACGGAGAGCACGGTCAGCGTGGTGAACGCCCCCGGCAGGCAGTAGGCCACCGGGGCCGGGTCGTCGAGCAGCCGGGTGCCCGGTGCGTCCGGCAGAGGAGTGCTGAGCAGCAGGACCAGCTGGGCGTGGCGGCGGCGTTCGCGCTCGGCCCGCAGCACGGTGACGAGCAGGTTCAGCAGCAGGTGCCCGCCCAGCAGCAGCGCGCCCGCGAGCGCGAGGACCTGGAGCGGCCCGAAGGCCCGTCCGAGGTCGTGGCCCTGGAACTGTGCGGAGAGGCTGATCCCGCTGCTCACCAGGTCCGGGCCGAACGGGGCCAGTCCGAACGTGACGAGGGCGCCGAGCATCGACAGCCCGCCGGCCAGGGCGACCGCCTGCCACAGCACCAGCGCCGTGGCGGGCGCTCGGGCGGGCCACCGTGCCCGGGCCAGCAGGACCGGGACGGGCCAGGCCAGGGCCACGGCGAGCGCCGCGAGCACCAGCGAGGTGGCGACCACGCGGTCAGCTGCCGCCGAGCAGACGGCGCAGGGTCTGGGCCTCCTCGGGGCTGACCTGCCCGACGAAGCGCTCGAGGACGGCGGTGCGGTCGTCCGAGGAGCCGAGCACCTCGTGCATGAGGTTGGCCATGTGCTCCTCGCGCGAGGCCGCCGCGCGGTACCGGTGCGGCCGGAAGGCGCGGTCACGCTGGACGAAGCCCTTGCGCTCGAGCCGGGAGAGGACGGTGAGCACGGTGGTGGCGGCGCGCGGGCGGGAGCCGTCCCCGGCGTCGGGGAGGCGGTCCTGCAGGTCGTAGGCGGACAGGGGCGCGGCGGCCTGCCAGAGGATCTCCATGATGGATCGCTCCAGTTCGCCGAGGGGGGCCGCGCGCTTGGGGTCGTTTCGTGCCACGGCCCGATTGTAGCGCGGACTGCCGGATGTTCTACAGTGTGTAGAAGTAGTTCTACGCTCCGTAGAAAAGTTGGGGGAAGCAGCCGATGGATCCTCTGGAGATCGCCCGCTGGCAGTTCGGGATCACCACCGTCTACCACTTCGTCATGGTCCCGCTCACGCTCGGGCTCGGACTGCTGGTGGCGCTCATGCAGACGATGTGGGTGCGCACCGGCGACGAGCGCTGGCTGCGGATGACCCGGTTCTGGGGCAAGCTCTACCTGATCAACTTCATCATGGGCGTGGCCACCGGGCTGGTGCAGGAGTTCCAGTTCGGCATGGCCTGGAGCGAGTACTCCCGGTTCGTGGGCGACGTCTTCGGCGCCCCGCTGGCGATGGAGGGCCTGCTCGCGTTCTTCTTCGAGTCCACCTTCCTGGGCCTGTGGATCTTCGGCTGGGACCGGCTGCCGAAGAAGGTGCACCTCGCCACCCTGTGGACCGCCGTGCTCGGCTCCGTGGTCTCGGCGTTCTTCATCATCGTCGCCAACTCCTGGATGCAGCACCCGGTGGGCGTGGAGCTGGTCGACGGCCGCCCGGTGATGAACGACGTCTGGGCGGTGCTGACCAACAACACGGCCCTGGTGGCCTACGCGCACACGCTCGCCGGCGCCGTGGCCGTGGGCGCCGCCTTCCTGGTGGGCATCGCCTGGTACCAGCTGTGGCAGCGCCGCCGGGACGGCATCGACACCGTGGACGAGCGCGGCGCCGTGGTGGTGGGGGAGCGGGCCGACATCCCCGGACGGGACCGCACCGACACGGCGTGTGGCTGTCCAGCCTGCGGATCGGGGCGGTCGTGGCCGTGCTCGGCTTCGGCGCCGTGGCCGCCAGCGGTGACGTGCAGGGCAAGCTGATGTTCGAGCAGCAGCCGCTGAAGATGGCCGCCGCCGAGGCCGCCTGCCACGACGGCACGAGCTTCTCCGTGCTGGCGGTCGGCCCGCTCGGCGGCCAGGACTGCGACGAGGTGGTCAACGTCGTCGAGATCCCCGGGCTGCTGTCCTTCCTGGCCCACGGGGACTTCGACACCGAGGTCAAGGGCGTCAACACCCTGATCCCGGAGTACGAGGCCGCCTACGGCACCCATCTGCCGGACGACCCCATGTACGGCGAGCGCGCCGGGCAGGAGATCGACTACCTGCCGCTGATGGAGGTCACCTACTGGGGCTTCCGCCTGATGATCGGCTTCGGGGTGCTGGCCGCCGCCTTCGCCGCCCTGACGCTGTGGATCACCCGGAAGGGCACCGTGCCCGCCTCCAAGCCGATGATGTGGGTCGCCGTGGCCTCCATCCTCGCGCCGTTCGGCGCCAACATCGCCGGGTGGGTGTTCACGGAGATGGGCCGGCAGCCCTTCGTGGTGGCGCCCAACCCCAACCCCAGCGGCGTGGACGGGGTGTACATGTACACCGCCGCGGCCGTCTCCCCGGGGATCAGCGGGCAGGAGGTGATCTTCTCGCTGGCCGTGCTGGGGCTGATCTATGCCGTGCTGCTCGTGGTGGAGGTCATGCTCCTGGTCCGTTACGTGCGCGGCGGGGTCGCCTCCGCGATGCCGGAGCTGGCGCACGACGACCACGACGACCACGGGCAGGGCCACGACGGCGCCCGCGGCCGGGGCGACGACGTGCTCGCCTTCGCCTACTGACGCCGGCGCCCTGCCGCACCGACCCCGACGCACCGACCCTGACACGCGCGCCCGCCCGGCGCAGAAAGCCCGCCGACATGGACTTCCTCCCCACCCTCTGGTTCATCGCCATCGCCGTGCTGTGGACCGGGTTCCTGCTCCTCGACGGCTTCGACCTCGGCGTGGGCATGCTCATGCTCACCAGCACCCGGGACGAGCGCGAGCGTCGCCAGATGCTCAACACCATCGGCCCGGTCTGGGACGGCAACGAGGTGTGGCTGATCACCGCGGCGGCCGGTCTCTTCGCGGCCTTCCCGCTCTGGTACGCCTCGCTGTTCTCCGCCCTGTACCTCCCGCTGGTGTTCGTGCTCGTGGGGCTGATCTTCCGTGCGGTGTCGATCGAGTACCGCGGCAAGGGGCACAGCGACCGGTGGCGGCGGTGGGCCGACCGGGGTCTGGGCACCGGCTCCTTCCTGGCCGCGTTCGGCCTCGGCGCCGCCCTGGCCCTGACCACCACGGGCCTGCCGATCGACGCCAACGGCGACCGCGTGGGCGGCGCCTTCGCCTGGTTCACCCCCTACGCGCTGCTCGGCGGCCTCGCCTCGGTGGGCTTCTGCCTGGTCCACGCCGCCGCCTTCCTCGGGCTGAAGACCGACGGGCCCGTGCGGCGGCGCGCCCGGCGCCTGCTGGTGCGCTCCGGGCTGCCCGCGCTGCTCCCGCTCACCGGCTGGGTGGTGGCGGTGCAGCTGCTCAACGGCGGGTCCTGGACCTGGCTGCTCGTGGGGGGCGCCGTCGTGGCGGGCCTCTTCGGCTGGGCCAGCGCCCGCCTGGGCCATGAGGGGCGGGCCTTCGCCGGGACGTCGGCCGTGCTCGTCCTCGGTGTCGGATCGATCTTCGCCAACGTCTACCCCGTGGTGCTGCCCTCCACCCTGGACCCGGCCTGGCACCTGACGGTCGCCAACGCCTCCAACAGCGACTACACGCTGGGGGTGCTGACCGTGGTGGCCGGCCTCGGCCTGCCCCTCGTGCTGCTCTACCAGGGCTGGAGCTACTGGGTCTTCCGCCGCCGCCTGACCACCGACCACCTGCCCGCGGCCCACGCGGTGCGGGCGGCCGTGGCCCCACCGGCCGGCGCCGCGTCGCCCGGCACCACGTCCCGGGAGCACCGGCCGGCCGGCGGCCCCGAGGACGCGCGCCCGGCATGAGACGACCTCCTCTCGGCCCGGGCGCAGCCGCGGCCGTGCTCGTCCTCGGCGTCCTGGCGGCCCTCAAGGCGCTGGCCCTGGTGCTGCTGGCCGAGGCGGTGGCCCGCGGCGTCGTCGGGGTGCTCGATGACCATCCCGACGCCTGGCGGGGCGCCCTCGTCCTCGGCGTCCTCGCGGGGCTCCTGCGGGCCGCGACCACGTGGGCGGGCCAGTACGTCGCCGTCCGCGCCGCGGGAGAGGCCAAGCGCGGCCTGCGCCGGGAGCTGGCCCGCCGGGTCCTCGCCGGCGGCGGCCACGACGTCGGGGCCACCACCGTCGTCGGGACGGTCGGGCTCGACGCCCTGGACGACTACTACGCGCGCGTGCTGCCCGCAGTGGTCACTGCCGCCACCGTGCCGCTGCTGGTGGGTCTGCGCATCCTGTCCGCCGACTGGGTGAGCGCGCTGATCGTGGTGCTCACCGTGCCCCTGGTGCCGCTGTTCATGGCCCTGGTCGGCCTGCACACCCAGGACCGGGTCGACGAGTCCTCCGCCGTGCTGCAGCGCCTCTCCCACCACCTCGTGGAGCTCGCCCGGGGTCTGCCCGTGCTCGTGGGCCTCGGCCGGGTGCAGGAGCAGGCCGCCGCCCTGCGGGAGGTCTCCGAACGGCACCGGGAGACCACCCTGCTCACCCTGCGCACCGCCTTCCTCTCCTCGCTCGTGCTCGAGCTGATCTCCACCCTCTCGGTCGCCGTCGTCGCCGTCTTCGTGGGGGTCCGGCTGGTGCACGGCGACCTGGACCTGCTGACCGGGCTCGTCGCGCTCCTGCTCGCCCCCGAGTGCTTCGCGCCCTTCCGGGACCTCGGCGCCGCCTTCCACGCCTCCCAGGACGGGCGGGCCGCCCTGCGCCGCGCGGACGAGATCGTCGCCGAGCCGGTGCCCGAGGACGTCCGCCGGGCAGGGCCCGCACCGTCCGTCCCCGGCCCGCCGGCCCTCCGGATCCGCGGTCTGGGCGTGCACCACCCCGGCCGTCCCGTGCCCGCCCTGTCCGGGATCGACGTCGAGCTCCCCGGCGGGTCGGTGCTCAGCGTGGAGGGACCCAGCGGCAGCGGGAAGTCCACGCTGCTCGGCGTGCTCGCCGGCACCGTGCCGGCCCGGTCCGGCAGCGTGGAGGGCGTCGACCCGTCCGCCGTGGCCTGGGTGCCCCAGCACGTGCACACCGTGGCCGGGACCGTGCTGGACGAGGTGCTGCTCCACGCCGAGAGCGAGGCCGCCGCCCGGGAGGCCCTCGCCCGGGTCGATCTCGCCCGGCTGTCCGGGGCGGACCCGGACCGGCTCAGCCCCGGGGAGCTGCGCCGGCTGGGCCTCGCCCGCGGGCTGGCCCGTGTGGCCGCCGGCGCCCGGCTGCTGCTGCTGGACGAGCCGACCGCCCACCTCGACCCCGCCGGCGCCCGCCGCGTCGAGGCGCTCGTCGACGAGCTGCGCGGCCGGGTCACCGTGGTCCTGGCCTCCCACGAGACGGAGGTGACCGCGCTCGCGGACCAGCAGCTCCTGCTCGGGGCCGCGGCCGCGCCCCGCGCCGAGGGCGGCTCCGGCGCGTCGCCGGCTCCGGGGACCGCCGCCCCGTCCCGTGCCGACGGCCTGCTTCCCGCACCGGGGACGGCGCCGCCGGCGGCCCCCGGCGAGGGGCCGCACGACGCCCTGCGGGAGCTGGCGGCGTTCCTGGCCCCGGCCCCGTGGCGGACCGCCGGCGCGGTGGCCCTGGGCACCGCCGCGGCCCTGTTCGCCGCCGGGCTCACCACGCTCTCGGGCTGGCTGATCGTGCGCGCCGGCGAGCAGCCCGGAATCATGTACCTGATGGTCGCCATCGTCGGCGTCCGCTTCTTCGGCATCGGCCGCGCCGTGCTGCGCTACGCCGAGCGGCTGCTCAGCCATGACGCGGTGCTCGCCTCGACCACCGAGCTGCGGGCCCGGGTCTGGGCGGGACTGGCCGTGCGCGGGGTCG
Source organism: Kocuria sp. CNJ-770 (assembly GCF_001942375.1). NCBI lineage: Bacteria > Bacillati > Actinomycetota > Actinomycetes > Micrococcales > Micrococcaceae > Kocuria > Kocuria sp. CNJ-770. Next base: position 18,004 of record NZ_MKJW01000044.1, on the reverse strand, counting down.
CCTCCCGCAGCCTCGCGACCGGCGGCGCCGCCCTGGACCACCTCGTCGCCACCGCCGACCGGGTGCGCGACCTCGTGCCCCGCGTCGTGCTGCCGCCGCTGATCGGGGTCGGCACCGCGGCCGGCGCGGGGATCACGGTCGCGGCCCTGCACCCCGGCGCGCTGCCCGCCCTGGCCGTCGCGCTCGTCGGCGGACTGCTCGTCGGGCCGCTCCTGGCGCTGCTGGCCGACCGCTCCGCCGCCCGCGGCGCCACCGTGCTGCGCTCCGGGGTGCTCCGCCGGTTCGCCGCGATGGTGGCCGCCGCGGACGAGCTGCGGGCCAACGGGCGCGCCGCGGCGATGCTCTCCGAGCTCGAGGCCCTGGAGCAGGACGCCGAGCGCGCCGCCCGCCGCAGCGCCTGGGCGCTGGGCCTGGGCAGCGCCACGGCGGTGCTGGCCTGCTCGGTGTCGTCCGTGCTGATGCTCGCGGCCACCGCGGACCCGGCGCGCGAGGGCGTCCTGGCCGGGCCCGTGGTCGCGGCCCTCGTGCTGCTGCCCCTGGGGCTGCTCGAGCCGATGCTCGGGGCGGTGGACGCGGCGCAGCAGTGGCCGGCGCTCTCGGCGTCGCTGCGCAAGCTCCGCCCGCTCACCGCGGCGGCCCGCGAGGCGGCCGACGACGATCCCGGCCTCCCGGACGGGACGGGGACCGCGCCGCCGGCCGTCCACGAACTCGCCCTGCACGGACTCGCAGTCACCTGGCCCGGGGCGCCCGCCCCGGCGTTCCGCGGGCTCGAGGCCTCCGTGCGGCGCGGGCAGTGGCTCGTGGTCGAAGGACCCTCCGGGGCGGGGAAGTCGACCCTGCTCGCCGCGCTGCTCGGCCACCTCCCGGCGGCCGAGGGCTGGTGGTCCGTCGACGGCACCGACAGCCGGGAGCTCGACGCCGCCGGGCTGCGGCGCAGCGTGGCCTGGTGCCCGCAGGAGGCGCACCTGTTCGACTCCACCCTGCGCGGCAACCTGCTGCTGGCCCGCGACCGCGAGGACCGGCCGTCCGACGCGGAGCTCCGCGCCGTCCTGGAGCGGGTGGGCCTGGGCCCCTTCCTGGCCGAGCTGCCGGAGGGACTCGGCACCCGGGTCGGTCCCGGCGGGGCCCACCTGTCCGGGGGCCAGCGGCAGCGCGTGGCGGTGGCCCGGGCCTTGCTCACCCGCGCCGGCGTGGTCCTGCTCGACGAGCCCACGGCCCACCTGGACGCTCCCGCGGCGCGGTCGCTGCTGGCCGACCTGCGGCAGGGGCTGGCCGACCGCGTCGTCGTCCTCGTCACCCACCACCTCGCCGAGGCGGCCGCCGGGACGGACGCCCGGCTGCGGCTGCCGGGCACCCACCCTGCGCGGACACCGGAGCCGACGGCCGCCCAGGCGGTGCCGGCCGCCGGCTGACAGCCGGGGGGCCGGTCCTGCGCCGGCGTCAGGCGGCGGGCACGAGGTCCGCGCGGTCGGTGAACTCCAAGCCGTGCGCCTCGCTCACCGAGCGGTGGGTCACGTGGCCGGCCATGGTGTTCAGCCCGGCGGCCAGGGCGGGGTCGGCCGCCAGGGCCGCGGTGACGCCCTGGTCGGCCAGGGCCTCGGCGTAGCGCAGCGTGACGTTGGTCAGCGCGTAGGTCGAGGTGTTCGGCACCGCACCGGGCATGTTCGCCACGCAGTAGAAGATGGTGTCGTGCACCGGGAAGACCGGGTCCTGGTGGGTGGTCGGCCGGCTGCCCTCGAAGCACCCGCCCTGGTCCACGGCGATGTCCACCAGCACGCTGCCCGGCTTCATGGCCGCGACCATGGCGTCGGTGACCAGCTTCGGGGCCTTGGCCCCGGGGATCAGCACCGAGCCGATGACCAGGTCCGCCTCGGTGACCGACCGCTCGATCTCGAGCCTGTTGGAGGTGACCGTGCGCAGCCGCCCGGCGTACCGGTCGTCGAGCTCGCGCAGGCGGTCCACGTTCACGTCCAGGACGGTGACCTCCGCGCCCAGTCCCACGGCCATCGCCGCGGCGTTGGTGCCGGCCACCCCGGCGCCGATCACGGTGACCTTGGCCGGGCGCACGCCGGGCACCCCGCCCAGCAGCACGCCCTTGCCCCCGGCAGGGGCGGTCAGGGCGGCGGCCCCGGCCTGCACGGACAGCCGGCCGGCGACCTCGCTCATCGGGGCCAGCAGCGGCAGCCGCCCGTCGGCGGTCTGGACGGTCTCGTAGGCGATGGCGGTGACCCCGGACTCCAGCAGCGCCGCGGTGAGCTCGGGCTCGGCGGCCAGGTGCAGGTAGGCGAACAGCACCAGACCCTGCCGGAACCGGTGGTACTCGGAGGCCACGGGCTCCTTGACCTTCAGCACCAGGTCGGCGCGGGCCCACAGCTCGTCGGCGTCGGTCACGAGCTCGGCCCCGGCCGCGGTGTAGTCCGCGTCGGGGATGCCCGAGCCGGTGCCGGCGCCGGTCTCCACGAGGACGGTGTGGCCGTGGGCGACCAGTTCGTGGACCCCGGAGGCGGTGATGGCCACGCGGCGCTCGTTGTTCTTCACTTCGCGGGGGACGGAGACGATCATCGGGGGCCTTCTTCCGCAGGAACCGTAGACTGGGTGACAACAAACTACGGTTTTCGCCCGGGTCGGTGGGGTTTTTCGACGATTCTTCGGCGATCGGCGCAGAACTGGAGGAATGATGGCGGATGTGACGCGCGACACGCGGCGTTCACCGCAGGATCTGCGCCCGGGCCCCGAGCTGGACGAGCTGGACCGGCGGCTGCTGGCGCTGCTGCGGGAGAACGCCCGGATGACCAACCAGGCGCTCAGCGAGACCCTCGGGGTCGCCCCGTCCACCTGTCTGGCCCGGATGAAGAACCTGCAGCGGACCGGGGTGATCCGCCGGTTCACCGTGGAGGTGGAGCCGCGGGCGATCGGGCGCAGCATCGAGGCGCTGATCAGCGTGCGGCTGCGCCCCGGCGCCCGGCACCTCATGTCGGCGTTCGGGGAGGGGCTCAGGTCGGTGCCGGAGGTCTCCCAGTTCTTCTTCCTGGCCGGCGCCGACGACTTCCTCATCCACGTCACCGCCCGGGACACCGACCACATCCGCCAGTTCGTCCTGGAGCACCTGTCCTCCAACCAGGCGGTGGCCGCCACGCAGACCAGTCTGGTGTTCGAGCACGTCCAGGGGTCGGTGGAGCCCTGAGCCGCCGGCCCCGCGGCGCCGCTCAGAGGGCCTGCACGAGGACGAGCACCGCGCCGGCGGTGGAGGCCGCCAGCCCCACCCGGCGCACGAGGGCCTTGTCCAGACGCCCGTTCACGACACCGGAGAGGGCGAAGCCGAGCAGCATGGCCGGGAGCAGCACGGCGGCGAACCGCAGGATCTCCCCGTCGATGGAGCCCACCGCGGTCAGCGCCGTGAGGGACATCAGGGCGCCGACCAGGAAGAAGGCGCTCATGGTGCCGCGCATGCGGGCGGGGGAGGAGCCGTGCCAGACGAGCGCCATGGGCGGGCCGCCGATGGACGTGGCCGTGCCCATCAGCCCGGAGGCGGCCCCGGCGGCGGCGACGGCCGCCGGGCGCGGCCGGGGCTGCCAGCCGCAGACGCTGAGCAGCACGGCCAGCAGGACCGTGCCCGCCAGCGTGAGCGCCAGGGCCTGCGGGGGGAGTGCCGCCACCAGCAGGGCGCCCGCCGCCGTGCCCGGCACGCGTCCGAGCAGTGCCCAGCCCGTGCCCCGGAGGTCCACCGAGGTGCGGTCGCGCAGCACGCCGAGCACGGTGAGCCCCGCCGCGAGCAGCACGATGGAGCCGGGCAGCAGGCTGGGGTCCAGCAGGGCGATCACCGGGGCGGCGAGCATGCCGAGGCCGAAGCCGATCGCGCCTGGAGGCAGGATGCCACGCACACCACGAGAGCCACCAGGCGAGCTCCAAGCCGGTCATCGATCACCTTCCGGTCACAGGGCGTCGGACGCAGTGTGGCGCCGTCGTGCACTCCACTCTGGCAGTGATGCGTGTTTCGCGCAATTGTGCACCCGGTGTACCCGCTCGTTTTCCCGAGTATCGGCCGAGGTGCGCGCAAGTTCGGGCGCGTGTCCTGCGTACTTGCAGGTCTCCAGTGACTCGAGGGGCCGACGGCGCAGCGCTTCGCCGTGGTCCATTTCACCGACATGTGTTGCGCGAATCACGCAGATGTGCCAGCATCCTACTCAGATCGCGCAAACAGGTGACCGGCATCACGTCGACACGGCCTGGTCGCGCACCATCTGAGATCACCCGTACGGCGGCCTCCGGCCGCGCCAGCACGCGGTGTCGTTCCCCAAGGAGGCGGACCATGTCGACGAAAACACCCACTGCTCCGGTCACTGCGCAGCAGCCCTACCCGGAACAGCACGCGCTGCCCCGCGGACTGGGGCTCATCACCTCCATCGGTCCCGGTCTCGTCCTGGCCATGACCTTCCTGGGCACCGGAGACCTCGTCAGCTCCTCGGTCTCCGGCGCCAACTACGGCTACGCGCTGCTCTGGACGCTGGTGCTCTCGCTGATCGCCCGCGCCTTCATCATCTCGTCGATCGCCAAGTACACGCTGATGAACCGGTTCGGGGACACCCAGATCCTCGAGGGCTTCCACCGGATCCTGCCCTGGTTGCCGGGGCTCATGGCCACGGTGGCGCTGATCGCCGGTTTCGTCATCCAGGCGACCTTCCTCAAGGCCTCCGCGATCGGTCTGTACCAGCTGACCGGCGGCACCTGGGGCGGCACCTGGGGCAACTTCGTGTGCGCCCTGGTGGTCATGGCCGTGACCCTGTTCATGGTGACCCGGAAGCGCGCCTTCGTCATCCTCGAGTACTTCGCCCGCATCGCGACGGTCGCCATGATCCTGGCGTTCGTCTACGCCCTGGTGCAGCTGGGGCACATGGACGTCGGCGGCTTCTTCCGCGGCATGGCCTTCGAGATGCCGCCGAACTCGGCGGACAGCGCCTTCGCGCCGATCGTGGTGGCCAGCGCGACCATCGGCACGATCGCCGGCAACATGCCGAACATGCTCTACTCCGGGTTCATGAAGGACAAGGGCTGGGTGGGGCCGCGCTACCGCCGCATCCAGCAGCTGGACCTCATCGCCGGCATGGCCCCGCTGCTCGTGATCAATCTCCTCTTCTGGATCGTGGCCGCCGAGTTCTCCCGCGACAACCCCGGCTTCGTGATCAACACGGAGGCCGACCTGTCCGAGATGATGGGCGTCATCGTGGGCCCCCTCGGCCCGGCGCTGCTGTGGCTGTGCATCCTGCTGGCCGCCATGACCAGCTTTCCGCCGCAGTCCCGCGGCTTCGCGCAGCTGGCCGTCAACGGCATCCACCTGAGCACCCGCAAGGGCAAGAAGTGGCTGGGCCGCGACGAGCAGGACCCGCTGTTCAAGCGCATCCAGATCGGCGGCTTCATCGTCCTGCCGCTGCTGGCCTCCCTCCCCGCCGCGCCGAACCTGATCGCCCTGAACATCGTGGGCACCAGCGTCGCCACCGTGATGAGCCTGCCCTTCATCGTGGTCGGCATCCTGGTGCTGACCAGCAGCAAGAAGTTCATGGCCGACTACGCCGTGAACAAGTGGTGGCAGACCGCGCTGCTGGCGGTCCTGGGGATCATCGCCGTCGTGGTGGGCTTCCAGATCGCGATGAACATCCCGGACATGTTCGCCACGGCCTTCTCGGGCGAGTAACGCTCCTCCCGCCGGACCTCCCGCACGGCGGGTGGTCCGGCGCTCGTTCCACCGGCACCGACCAGAAGAGGACATTCCCTGCCATGAGCACCACGACCGGCACCTACGACACCATCACCACCGACGGGCGGCTGCGCACCGAGGGGGACCTCGCCTACGCCTATCTGCCCGCTCCCACGGTGCAGAGCCACGCGGCCAACCTCATGACGCTGCCCGACGGACGCCTGGGCTGTGTCTGGTTCGGCGGCACCCAGGAGGGCGTGCCGGACATCAGCGTCTGGTTCTCCACGCTCGCCCCAGGAGCCGAGGCGTGGTCCGCGCCGCGGCAGCTCTCCGACGACCCCACCCGCTCCGAGCAGAACCCCATCCTCTTCCCCACCCCCGACGGCGACCTGTGGCTGCTCTACACCGCCCAGCACGCCGGCAACCAGGACACCGCCGAGGTTCGGCGCCGGATCTCCTCCGACAGCGGCGAGACCTGGGGCCCGGTGGAGACGCTGTTCCCGCCGAGCGAGGCCGGCGGGGTCTTCGTCCGCCAGCCCCCGGTGGTGCTCTCCTCCGGCCGGTGGATCATCCCGGTCTTCCGCTGCCTGTCGGTGCCCGGGCGCAAGTGGGTGGGCGACCACGACGACAGCGCCGTGATGATCTCCGACGACCGCGGGGCCACCTGGCGCCAGGTGCTGCTGCCGGGCAGCACCGGGTGCGTGCACATGAACGTGCAGGAGCTCGGCGACGGCACGCTGCTGGCCCTGTTCCGCAGCCGCTGGGCGGACGCGATCTATGCGTCGCGCTCCTGCGACGGCGGGCAGGCCTGGGACGAGCCCACCCCCACGGAGCTGCCGAACAACAACTCCTCCATCCAGTACGTCCGCCTGGCCGACGGCCGGCTGGCGCTGGTCTACAACCACCGCCGGGCCGAGGCGTCGACCGAGCGCCGCCTGTCCCTCTACGACGAGATCGACGACGACGGGCTGGCGCCCGAGCAGGCCGCGGCCGTCGAGCCCGTGCCGGTGGACGGCGAGCGCACCGCCTTCTGGGGCACGCCCCGGGCCCCCATGACCCTGGCGCTCTCGGACGACGACGGACGCAGCTGGCAAGTGCTGCGCGACCTGGACGTGGGGGACGGGTACTGCCTGTCCAACAACTCGCGGGAGGGGCTGAACCGGGAGTTCTCCTACCCGAGCATCCACCAGGGACCCGACGGGGCGCTGCACATCGCCTACACCTACTTCCGGCAGGCCATCAAGTACGTCCGCGTGGACCTCGGCCGGAGCGAGCCGTGACCGCCCCGCACGCCCTGGTCACGGGGTGCAGCTCCGGGATCGGCCGCGCCGTCGCCCAGGCGCTGCTCGACGACGGCTGGCGGGTGACCGGGCTCAGCCGACGCCGCCCGGACCTGGCCGGGGACCTCACCTGGCTGCCCGCGGACCTCTCCCGCACCGAGCAGCTGCGCGCGGTCGTCGAGGGCGTCGACGACCTCACCGCCGTGGTGCACGCCGCGGGGTTCCAGCGCGCCCAGCCGCTGGGACGGCTCGAGGACGGCGCCCTGCGCGAGATGCTCGCCGTCCACGTGGAGGCGGCCGCCACCCTGGTGGACGCGCTGAGCGGGCGGATCGCCGAAGGCGGCCGGGTCGTGCTCGTCGGCAGCCGCACCGCCACCGGGGCCGCCGGCAAGAGCCAGTACGCGGCGACCAAGGCGGCTCTGGTCGGCATGGCCCGCAGCTGGGCGATGGAGCTGGCGCCCCGGCGGATCACCGTCAACGTCGTCGCCCCCGGGCCCACGGACACCCCCATGCTCCACGACCCGGGGCGCGCGGCCGTGCCCCCGGCCGTGCCCCCGCTCGGGGAGCTGGTCGATCCGGCCGACGTCGCGGCTCTGACCGGGTTCCTGCTGGGTCCGCACGGCCGGTCGATCACCGGGCAGGTGCTCACCGTGTGCGGCGGGGCCTCCCTGTAGACCTGGTGCCGGGAACGGCAGGACGCCCCACACCGTGTGGTGTGGGGCGTCCTGCCGTTCCCGGGGCATCCCCACGCCGGCCCCGGGATCCCCGGAGGGCCGCGTGGGGCGCGGTCAGCTGCCGCGGGCCTGGTCCAGGTGCTGCCGGGCGGCCTGCTCGAGGTGGGTCAGGTCCGAGGCGATCGTGACGAAGGTGAAGCCCTGCGCGATGCGCTGCCGGGCGATCTCGCCGTCGGGGGTGTGGATCGCCGGGATCTTGCCGGCCGCGCGGGCCGCGGTGAGCACCCGGTCGATCGCCGCGTCGAAGACCTCCTTGACGTCCGGGTCGTTGGGGAACCTCCCGCCCACGGCCAGGCACAGGTCCGACGGCCCGACATAGACGCCGTCCACGCCCTCCACCGCGCAGATCTCCTCCACGTTCTCCAGCCCCTGCGGCGTCTCGATCATCACGAGCACCAGCACGGCCGCGTCCGACTCCGCCGGGACGGGACCCACGCGCAGCCCCGAGCGCATCGGGCCGTACGAGCGGGACCCCGTCCCCGGATAGCGGGCCGCGCGCACCGCGGCCGCGGCCTGCTCGGCGGTGTCCACCATCGGGACGATCACGCCGCGGGCACCCGCGTCGAGGGCCTGGCCGATGACCGCCGGGTCGTTGGCCTCGACCCGGACGATGCCGGCGGGGCCGTGCCCGGCGTCGATCGCCATGAGGTTGTGCAGGATCCCCGAGTAGCCCATGAGGCCGTGCTGGCCGTCGAGGGCGATGTAGTCGTAGCCGGTCATGGCCAGGCGCTCGTTGGAGATCGGGGAGTCGAGCACCGACCAGTACCCCAGGGTCACCTCCTTGCTCTTGGCCTTGCGGATGACGTCGGTCGCGGGATGGGTCACGTCGGTGCCTGTCTTTCGTCTCGATCGGTTCTCGGTGTCCGGGGCGCTGAGGAGCCGTACGCCGCCGGGGTGTGCGCGGTGTGCGCCGTGCTCAGCGGTTGTAGGCGGGCATCGGGCCGCGCAGGGACGCCCCCACGCGCTCGCAGGCCTCGAGGACGGAGGCGTCGAGCGGGCCCCGGGCCAGCACGTCCAGGTTGGCCGTCAGCTGGTGCGGCTTGGAGCCGCCGAGCAGCACGGAGCCCGTGGCCGGCCGCGAGACGAGCCAGCGCAGTGCGAGCTCGATCAGCGGCATGCCGGCGTCCTCGGCGATCCCGGTCAGCTCTTCGATCGCGGCGAAGAGCTGCTCGTCCCAGTACCTCTCGCGGTACATCTCGGCGAGGCGGGAGTCCTGGAAGCGGCCGTCCTGCGGGGCCGAGTCGAAGCGGTGCCTGCCCGTGAGCAGCCCCCCGCCGAGCGGGTTGTACACCATGGTGTGCAGACCGGTGGTCCGCGCGAACTCGACGTACTCCTCCTCGATCCGCCGTGCCAGGAGGTTGTAGAGCTGCTGGGCGACGACCGGGCGCGGCGCGCCGTTGCGGTCGGCGGCCGCGTTGACCTCGGCGATCTGCCACGCCGCGAAGTTCGAGACCCCGAGGGCGCCGATCCGGCCCTCGTCGACGAGGGCCGCGACGGTCTGCAGGGTCTCGTCCAGGCCGGCCTGCCGGTCGGGCTGGTGCAGGTAGAAGAGGTCCACGCGCTCCGCCCGGAGGCGCCGCAGGCTGCCCTCGAGCGAGCGCCGGAGGCCCTGCTCGGACAGCGGGGAGTGCTCGCCGGCGTCCGGGTGGGGCATGCCCGCCTTGGTCGCGAGCACCACCTGGTCGAGGCGTCCGGCCAGGAGCTCCCCGAGCATCGTCTCCGTGGCCCCTCCGGCGTAGCCGTTGGCGGTGTCCACGGCGTTGATGCCGGCCTCGAGAGCGGTGTCCAGCATGGCGGCGGCGGCCTCGCGGCCGACGGTGTCGCCGAAGGTCATGGTGCCCAGCACCAGCGTGGACATCGGCCGGTCGATGCCGGTGAGGTGGACGGTCTCCATGGTGGTTCTTCTCCCTCGGGTGGGCGGTGCTGCACGACTCGATTGTTGCGTCTTTCACGGTGCCATGGTTGCGCGAAGTGCGCAACTGGTTTAGCGTGAAACGCGCAAAGAGGATTGATCCGACGGACGGAGGGAGTGGCATGCGCGTCCTGGCCCTGGCCGACGACCTGTCCGGCGCCAACGAGGTCGCCGCGGTCCTGGCGGCACTGCCGCAGCACACGGACGGCGACCCGGTCCGCCCCGCGCCGTCCGTGTCCGCCACCGTGCGCGTCTCGCCCCGGCCGGCAGCCTCCGACGACGCCGCGGTCACCGTGGTCAACACCGACAACCGGCGTGGCACGCCCTCCCAGGCCGCGGACCGCCTGCGCGCGGTCCTCGCCGCGGATCCCGCCGGCCCCGGGCGGACGCTGTTCCTGAAGTTCGACTCGTTGCTGCGCGGCCACATCGGGGCGCAGCTGCAGGCTGTTCCGGGCGCCGCCCCGGTGCTGTTCTGCCCGGCCGTTCCCGAACTGGGCCGCACGGTCCGGGACGGGGTGCTGCACGTGGACGGCACGCCCCTGGCCGAGACCGGGCTCTGGGCGGCCGAGCGGCAGGCGCCGGCGCGCACCGTCGCCGCGCAGCTGGCCCCGGCGCCGACCCGTCTCCTGGACCTCGGCACGATCCGGGGCGCCGGACTGGGAAAGGCGCTGGCGCGGGCGGCCGCGGACGGCGCGGTGGCCGTCTGTGACGCAGAGTCCGCCGGGGATCTCGAGCGGATCGCCGCCGCCGGTCTGGCGCAGGGCTTCGTCCTGGCCGGTGCCGCCGGGCTGGCCGCGGCTCTGGGGCGGCAGCTCGGCCTCCGGGAGTCCGGGCCGCTCGGGCCGCACGAGCCGCCGCAGCCGCGCCGGGCCGACGTGCTGATCGTGCTCGGCACCGCCAGTGCGGCCGCGCGTCGGCAGGCCGAGCAGCTCGCCGCCGCCGGTGTGCCCGTCCACCGGCTGCGTCCGGAACAGATCCACGGATTTGCGCTCGAGCACCGGGGCACGGTCGCCGTGACCGTGGACGCCGCCGTGGATCCCACCATCTCGGACGCGCTCACCGCCGCGCTCACCGCGCTGGTGGGGCGTCACCACGCGGACCGGCACCTGGTGCTGAGCGGCGGGGAGACGGCCCAGGCCGTCCTGGCCGCCCTGGACGTCACCGAGCTCGTCCCGCTGCTCCAAGCCCATCCCGGTGCGGTGGTCAGCGTCGCTGCCGACGGCCGCCTCGTCACCACCCGCCCCGGCAGCTACGGGGCGCCCGACAGCCTGCTCCGGATCCTCACCGCCATGCACTTCCTGCAGGACACCACCCGAAAGGTCCCATCATGAGTTCTCCGTCCATCGCCGTCGCCACCGGCCGCCTGCTCGACGACTCCGCCGTGAGCATCCCCTATGTCGCCGTCACCATGGGCGACGGCGCCGGGATCGGCCCCGAGGTCACCGTGGCCGCCGTGCTGGACGAGTCGATCCTCGCCGAGTGCCGCCCGGTGGTGGTCGGCGACGCCTCCCGCCTGCGGGCCGCCGCCGAGACCATCGGCCGGACGATCGAGCTGCGCCGCATCGACGCGGTCGAGGACGCCGTCTTCGACGGCCGCACCGTCAACGTGTTCGACCTCGGGCTGCTGCCCGAGGACCTCCCCTGGGGCGAGCTGTCCCCGGTGGCCGGGGACGCGGCCTACCAGTACATCAAGGTGGCCTCCGAGCTCGCGATGGCCGGGAAGGTGCAGGCCATCTGCACCGCCCCGCTGAACAAGGAGGCGCTGCACGCCGGCGGGCACGTCTACCCCGGGCACACCGAGCTGCTGGCCGCCCTGACGGAGACCGAGGAGGTGTCCATGATGCTCTCCACCCCGAAGCTGCGCGTCATCCACGTCACCACGCACATCGGGCTCATCGACGCCGTGGCGAAGATCGAGCCTGGACTGGTGCAGCGCACCATCGAGCGCGGGCACGAGGCCCTCGTTCGCGCGGGCATCCCGCAGCCGCGGATCGGCGTGGCCGCCATCAACCCGCACGCCGGTGAGAACGGCCTGTTCGGCTACGACGAGGAGGCTCAGAAAATCGCCCCGGGCGTGGAGGCCGCCCGCGCCAACGGGGTGGACGCCGTGGGCCCGCTGCCCGCGGACACCCTGTTCTTCCTGGCCGGTCGCGGCGACTACGACCTGGTGGTGGCCATGTACCACGACCAGGGGCACGGGCCGGTGAAGGTCCTCGGGATCGAGGCCGGCGTGAACATCACCGTCGGGCTGCCGGTGATCCGCACCTCCGTGGACCACGGGACGGCGTTCGACATCGCGGGCAAGAACATCGCGGACTCTCGTAGCATGGTCGAGGCCCTGCACCAGGCCGCCGAGATGGCGACCCGCTGATCGGGCCGTCCCCGAGAACGAGCGGAGCCCCCATGACGATGCCGGCCAAGATCAGGCGGGAGAAGATCTACGACCTGGCAAAGACCAGCGGGCTGGCGTCGGTCGAGGAGCTCTCCGCGCGCTTCGAGGTCACGGCCTCCACCATCCGGCGCGACCTGGCCCTGCTCAACGAGCAGGGCCGGCTCGCCCGGACCTACGGCGGGGCGATGCCGCTGGATCCGCACCCGGAGGCGTCGCTGCGCCAGCGGGTCGGGGAGGCCTACGAGGAGAAGCAGTCCCTCGCCGGGTGGGCCGCGAAGCAGGTACGGGCCGGTGAGCACGTCCTGCTCGACGGCGGTTCCACGGTCGGGGCGCTGGCGCACGAACTGCGCAGCCACCAGGACCTCGACGTCACCACGATCGGGATCAACACGCTGCAGGAGCTCAACGGCTGCCCCGGCATCCGGCTCTCCTGTCTGGGCGGGCAGCTCCGGGAGACCAGTCAGAGCTTCTACGGCCCGCTCACCGAGCTCGGCCTGGCCCGCATGACGTTCGACCGTGTCTTCCTCGGGGCCGACGCCGTCACGGCCGAGAACGGGATCTGCGAAGCGGACCACATGCAGACGCGGCTCAAGGAGCTCATGGCCGCCCGCAGCACCCACGTCTACGTGCTGGCCCACTCCGCGAAGATCGGCGCCCGCCCCTTCCACGCGTGGGCGGACCTGCCGCTGCCCTGGACGCTCGTGACGAACGCGGACGCCCCGGCTGACCAGGTGCAGCGGATGCGCGAGCGCGGGATCGCCGTGGAGCTCCTCGCCCCCGCCCGGGCCTGAGCGCCCGTCAGAGGGCCTGCACCAGGACGAGCACCGCGCCGGCGGTGGAGGCCGCCAGCCCCACCCGGCGCACGAGGACCTTGTCCAGGCGCCCGTTCACCACGCCCGAGGTGACGAAGCCGAGCAGCATGGCCGGGAGCAGCGCGGCGGCGAACAGCAGGACCTCCCGGTCGATGGAACCCACCGCCGTCAGCGCCGTGAGGGACACCAGGGCGCCGACCAGGAAGAAGGCGCTCATGGTGCCGCGGACCCGGGCCGGGGAGAAGCCGTGCCAGACCAGGGCCATGGGCGGGCCGCCGATGGCGGTGGCCGTGCCCATGAGTCCGGAGGCGGCCCCCGCGGCGGCGACCGCCGCCGGGCGCGGCCGGGGCTGCCAGCCGCAGATGCTGAGCAGCACGGCCAGCAGGACCGTGCCCGCCACCGCGAGGGCCAGGGCCTGCGGGGGCAGCGCCGCCACCAGCAGGGCCCCCGCCACCGTGCCCGGCACCATCCCGAGCAGCGCCCACCCGGTGCCGCGGAAGTCCACGGCGGTGCGGTCCCGCAGCACGCCGAAGACGGTGAGCCCCGCCGCGAGCAGCACGATGGAGCCGGGCAGCAGGCTGGGGTCCAGCAGGCTGATCACCGGGGCGGCGAGCATGCCGAGGCCGAACCCGATCGTGCCCTGGAGGCAGGACGCCAGGAACACCACGAAGGCGGCGAGGACGAGCTCCGGCCCGGTCACCGCTCGACCCCGATCACCGGACGGAGGCGCCGAGCACGTCGTCGGCCGGGGCGCCCGGTCGCCCGGCGCCCGGGGACCGCGGGATCAGCGCCACGGCCCCGGCGGCCACCAGGGCCACGGCGGCGAAGACGACGAAGTTCCACTGGAACGGCAGCGCCATCGCGCCGATCCAGCCGCCGATGAGCGGGCCGGATATCGCCCCGATCCGGGCGAAGGACAGCGCCCAGCCGGTGGCGGTGGCCCGGGCGTAGGAGGGGTAGTAGTCGGCCACCCAGCCGGTGAGCACCAGCGAGGTGGAGATGGAGCCGATCCCGGCGAGGGCGACGAAGACGTAGTTGACCCAGATGCTGTTGGGGAACATCAGCAGCAGGATCCCCGCCCCGCCCAGCAGGTAGAAGGTCATCAGGATCAGCTTCTTGCCGTAGGCGTCGGCGGCGCGGCCCAGGGCGATGCCGCCGGCGGCGGAGGCGAGGCTGAAGACCACCAGGAACATCAGGCCGGGCCCAGGGCGTAGCCGGCCGAGCGCATGATCGAGGGCAGCCAGGTGTTGAGCCCGTAGACCAGGACCATGCCGCAGAACAGCGAGATCCAGAAGAAGACGGTGGGCCGCAGCCAGTCGCGCGAGAACATCGCCGCGAGGGACTGCCGCCACCCCGCGGACCGCGGCGCCTCGGCCGGGGCCCAGTCACCGGGCACGAACGGCTCGACGCCCAGCCGGGCGGCCACCCGGGTGGCGTCCTCCGCACGGCCCTTGCCCACCAGGTACTCGAGGGACTCGGGCACGAGCCGGGCCAGCACCGGCAGCAGGAGCACCGGCAGGAACCCGGCGCCCACCACCCACCGCCAGCCCAGCGTGGGCAGCAGCAGCAGCGCCACCAGCGCCGCGACCAGGATGCCCAGGGAGTAGCCGGAGTACATCAGCCCGTAGTTGAAGGAGCGCCGGCGCGGGGCGGAGTACTCGATGGTCAGGGCCGCGGCCACCGGGATGATCCCGCCCATGCCCAGCCCGCCGAGCAGCCGGAAGAGACCGAACAGCTCCGGGGTCGGGGCGAGGGCGGCGCCCAGCTGCATCGTGGTGAAGATCGCGACCGAGGCCAGCAGCATCCTCCGGCGTCCCACCCGGTCGGACAGCGTCCCGATGACCATCGCGCCGATGAGCATGCCGATCAGGGCATACGAGCCCAGGCCGCCGAGCTCCAGCGGGGTGAGGTCCCAGGCGCGGTACTCCGCCAGGGCGGGCAGCACGGCGCCGAGCACGCCGACGTCGTAGCCCTCCGCCAGGATGGCCAGCCAGCAGGCGAGCAGCACGCGGCGGGTGGTGCGCTGCGGCACGGGCCAGGGGACGGGGGCGGATGCGGTCATGCGGGAGGCCCTTCGGCGAGGAGGCGCACCGGCCCGGCGGCTGCGGGACGGGGCCGGTGGTCCGGACCACTCGATTCTAGGGAACGATCTCCGCGGGACCGTTGTTGTCATGACGCAGTTGTATTCTCGTTCAAGCGTCGCGCCATCGCGGGCGCTGCACCGACCCCTGACCAGGACCGTGACATGACCTCCACCTCGTCGTCCGCACGGACGATCTCCGCCCTCCCGCCCGTCGAGGGCACGCCCGTCGACGCCGCGGGCGGTGGCGACGTCCGCCGCATCGGGGTGGACATCGGCGGCACAGCCATCAAGTACGCGCTCGTGGACCCGGTGCGCGGCGTGGTCGTCGGGCCGCTGCGGCGGATCCTCACGCCGTCCCCGGCCACGCCGGACGCCGTGGTCTCCGCCCTGCGGGCGGCGCTGGCGGAGCTGAGCGCCGGGTCCGAGGCCGTGGACCCGCGCAGTCCCGTGGGCGTGGGCGTGCCGGGCATCATCGACCGCGGCATCACCCGCTCCGCCGTGCACCTGGACGACTCCTGGCTCGGCCGGCACGCCGGCCAGCTGCTCAGCGCCGGGCTGGGCCGCGACGTCGCCGTGCTCAACGACGCCGACGCCGCCGGGCTGGCCGAGGCTCGCTTCGGGGCCGCCCGGGGGGTGGGCGGCACCGTCCTGATGATCACGCTGGGCACCGGCATCGGCTCGGCGCTGTTCCACGACGGGCAGCTGCTGCCCAACACCGAGCTGGGCCACGTGGACCTGGGCGGCCGGGACGTCGACGGCTGGGCCGGCGCCTCCGCCCGCGTGGCGGAGGGCCTCGACTGGCCGACGTACACGGACCGGCTCCAGCGCTACCTCGCCCACCTGGAGACCCTCGTCTCCCCGGACCTGATCGTGCTGGGCGGGGGCATCAGCGAGCGGCACCAGCATTTCCTGCCGCAGCTGCGGCTGCGCGCCCGCATCGTGCCCGCGCAGCTGCGCAACGCGGCCGGCATCATCGGCACCGCCCGCCAGGCGCACCTCGGCCGCTTCGTGATGCAGTAGCTCCCGGCGGGCCTGTCGCCGTCCGCGCGGCGCCGCTACGGTGAGCGGACGACGACGCCGACCCGCAGGAGGCTGGACCCATGACCGAGAACCCGCTCACCGACGCCGAGACGGCTCTGCTGCGCCGCTCCGTGGAGCTCGCCGCCGCGGCGCGGGAGGCCGGCAACCACCCGTTCGGGGCCCTGGTCGCCGACGAGTACGGCGAGATCGTGGCGGAGGCGTGGAACAACGCGCTGCCCCCGGACGGGGACCCGACCCAGCACGCCGAGCTGCGCGCCGTCGCCGCCGCGGTCCGGGCGATCGGGCCCGAGCAGATGCGCCGGGCCACGCTGTTCACCAGTGCGGAGCCCTGCGCCATGTGCACCGGCGCCGCGTACTGGACGGGGGTGGGCCGCATCGTCTACGGCCTCGCGGAGTCCTCGCTGCTGGCGCTCACCGGCGCGCACGAGCAGAACCCCACCCTGGACCTGCCCTGCCGGGAGGTGCTGCGCCACGGTCAGCGGGAGATCGCCGTGCTCGGCCCGCTGCTCGAGGACGAGGCCGCCCGGGTGCACGACGGGTACTGGGTCTGACCCGGGACCGCTCCGGGCCGTCCGGTCCGCCTCGCCGTCCGCGGCCCGGGCGGCGAGGCGGACGCATTCCGGTGGGTCAGTGCCGCACCGCGGCGGGACGCCCGGCGGTGAGCGCGCCCAGCGCGCCGGCGGCCAGCAGACCCGTCAGCACCAGCCCGACCACCCCGGCCAGTGCCACCGGGACGCCGGCGGTCTCCCCGTAGCCGGCGAGGACCGCGCCGGCGAGGGCGTGCGGCGCCGCGGCCTCCGCGAACGAGTAGGCCAGGGCCACCGACTCCAGTCCGTCCGGAGCGGAGGAGGCCACCGCGGAGAGCGCGGCCGCGCACAGCAGGCCGGCACCGGTCACGCCCAGTGCCCCGCGGCGGGCGCGGGCCGGGGCGAGCGGGCGGGTGTCGACGGCGGCCAGCCCCGGGGCCACGGCCAGGACCAGGGACAGGACGGCCACGGTGATCACGGCCTCCCCGACCCCGATCAGGGCGTGCACCCCCAGCATGGAGGCGGCCAGTCCGCCGGCGTCCACCGGTACGGTGCCGCCCACGGCGTACAGGCCGGAGAAGACCAGGGCGGCCGCCGGCACGGACAGCACGGCACCGAGCCCTGCCGCCGTGCGCGGCGCGGACCGGCCGAGCGGACGGGTCAGGAGCCTGCCCACGGCCCAGGCCACGGCCACCCCGACGACGGCCATCAGCGTCACGTTGGTGCCCAGGGCGGTGAGCCCGCCGTCGGCGAAGACGAGTGCCTGCACGGCCAGCACCACGGTCACCGAGAGCACGCCGAGCCACGGGCCCAGCAGCGCCGCGGCCAGGGCGGCGCCCAGGAAGTGACCGCTGGTGCCCGGCAGCACGGAGTAGTTGACCATCTGGGCGGCGAAGACGAAGCCCGTCACGGCCGCGGCGAAGCCCAGTCGGTGGACGGACGCCTGCTGCCTCACCTGCCAGGCGGCCACGGACACCCCGGTCAGCGCCACGGCGGCCGTGGTCGTGCTGACTGCCGGGTCGAGGAAATGGTCCGGAACGTGCATCGGGGAACCGCCCTTCGGGATCGCACTGGACCGGTCTCGGGTGAGACCGGCGCGATCCCGATGGTGCCAAGCCCGTGTTTCGCCGGGATGACGGACGGCGTCGGCAGGTGACGATGACGGACGACGACGGGCAGTGCCGCCGGACGGCGCCGGTGGGCGGCCCGGGTCGTGGGACGGTCCGGGCGGCCGGCGGACCAGCGGATCGGGCCGACCGGCCACGGTGTCTCGGGGGACGTCGGGCGGGTTGCCGGGAACCCGGGTCAGGGCCCGTCAGGCGGGGCGCGGGGGCTCCTCGGGCCGGCAGGAGTCGTCGCCCACGTCGTCGGCGGCGTCGACGGCTGCGGCCATGGCGTGCAGGAAGGCGGTGACGGTGGCGGCCTGGTCCGGATCCAGGGCCCGGGCGGCGGCCAGCATGCGTTCGTGCATCCGGCCCAGGGTGGTGCGCACCTCGCAGTCGGCCTCGGCGGTGGCCACGATCACCAGGGC